>JBLNBI010000089.1:0-9273 GCA_050259815.1 Actinomycetota bacterium
CTGGAAGACCGCCGCGCCGCCATCCTCCAGAGCATAGACGAACAGGGCAAGCTGACCCCGGAACTCAAGGTCGAGGTCATGGAGGCCGAGACCAAGCAGCGCCTGGAAGACCTCTACCTCCCCTACAAACAGAAGCGCCGCACCAAGGCCCAGATCGCCCGGGAAGCCGGCATCGAGCCCCTGGCCCTGGCGCTCCTGGAAGACCCGACCCTGTCCCCGGAAGCCGAGGCCGAGAAGTACTTCAACGCCGACGCCGGCTTCGCCGACGCCAAGGCCGTCCTGGACGGCGCCCGCCAGATCCTCATGGAAAAGTTCGCCGAGGACGCCGAACTCCTGGGCCAGCTCCGGGAATACCTGACCGAACACGGCATGGTGAAATCCGCCGTGATCGAAGGGAAGGAAGATGAAGGCGCCAAGTTCCGCGACTGGTTCGCCTTCTCCGAGCCCATCACCGCCATGCCCTCCCACCGGGCCCTGGCCCTCTTCCGGGGCCGCAACGAGGGCGTGCTGAACGTCTCCCTGGTGCTCGATTCCGAACTGGACGAAACCCAGGTCAAGCCAGGCCAGAATCCCTGCGAGCAGCGCATCGCCGCCCGCTTCAAGATCCGCGACCAGGGCCGCCCGGCGGACAAGTGGCTGTCCGATACGGTGCGCTGGACCTGGAAGGTGAAGGTCTACACCCACCTGGAACTGGAACTCATGAACGACCTGCGGGAGCGGGCCGAGGAAGAGGCAATCCATGTCTTCGCCCGCAACCTGAAGGACCTGCTGCTGGCCGCCCCCGCCGGCCCCCGGGCCACCATGGGCATTGACCCGGGCATCCGCACCGGCTGCAAGATCGCCGTGGTGGACGCCACCGGCAAGCTCCTGGACACCGCCACCATCTATCCCCACGAGCCCCGTTGCGACTGGGACGGCTCCATGAACACCATCGCCCGGATGGCCGCCAAGCACAACGTCGAGCTGGTCGCCATCGGCAACGGCACCGCCAGCCGGGAAACCGACAAGCTGGTCCAGGACGTGATGAAGCGCTACCCGGAAGCCCGCCTCACCAAGATCGTGGTCTCCGAAGCCGGCGCCTCCGTCTATTCCGCTTCCGAATTCGCCGCAAAGGAGTTCCCGGACCTGGACGTCTCCATCCGGGGCGCCGTGTCCATCGCCCGACGGCTGCAGGACCCCCTGGCCGAGCTGGTGAAGATCGAGCCCAAGTCCATCGGCGTCGGCCAGTACCAGCACGACGTCTCCCAGACCCGCCTGGCCAAGAGCCTGGATGCCGTGGTCGAGGACTGCGTGAACGCCGTCGGGGTGGACGTGAATACCGCCTCGGTGCCGCTCCTCACCCGGATTTCCGGCCTCAACGCGGGCCTGGCCGCCAACATCGTCAGCTACCGGGACAACAACGGCGCCTTCCGCAGCCGGGACGACCTGAAGAAGGTGCCCCGCCTGGGCGACAAGACTTTCGAGCAGGCAGCCGGCTTCCTGCGGGTGCCCCAGGGGGACAATCCCCTGGATGCCTCCGCCGTCCACCCGGAAGCCTATCCGGTGGTCGAGAAGATCCTGGCCGACATCAAGAAGGGCATCAAGGACATCATCGGCGACAGCCGCCTGGTGAAGAGCCTCGCTCCGTCCAAGTACACCGACGAACGCTTCGGCCTGCCCACCGTCCAGGACATCCTGAAGGAGCTGGAAAAGCCCGGCCGCGACCCCCGTCCCGAGTTCAAGACCGCCACCTTCGCCGACGGCGTCGAACAGGTGAAGGACCTGAAGCCCGGCATGATCCTGGAAGGCGTGGTGACCAACGTGGCGGCCTTCGGCGCCTTCGTGGACATCGGCGTGCATCAGGACGGCCTGGTCCACGTCTCCGCCCTATCCAACAAGTTCGTCAAGGACCCCCACGAGGTGGTGAAGGCCGGCGACGTGGTGAAGGTCAAGGTGCTGGAAGTGGACTTGCCCCGCCAGCGCATTTCCCTGACCATGCGCATGTCCGACGAGCCCAGCCAGGCCCGCCGCCAGGACGGCCCCGCCCCTGCCCGGGGCGGCCAGCACCATGCCCGCCCCCAGGCCCGCAGCACCGGCCCGGCCCCCGCCGGCAACGCCATGGCCGCCGCCTTCGCCAAGCTGAGGAAATGACATGACCCAGGTCTACGGCATCAAGAACTGCGACACCATGAAAAAGGCCTTCGCCTGGCTGGAAAGCAACGGCGTCGGCTACGAGTTCATCGATTACAAGAAGGCCGGCGTCGCCGAGGCCAACCTGCCGGACTGGAATGCCCGGGCCGGCTGGCAAACCCTCTTGAACACCCGCGGTCTCATGTGGAAGAAGCTCACCGAGGCCGAACGGGCCGATGTGGATGAGGCCAAGGCCCTCCTGCTCATGGCCCAGTACCCTGCCCTCATCAAGCGCCCCGTCCTCGACACCGGCAAGGCCCTGCTGGTGGGCTTCGATCCCGACAAATACGCAGCGACCCTCAAATGACCGACAGCAACGTCCGCCGCTTCCTTTTCGAAAACCTCGACATCCGGGGCGCCGTGGTGCACCTGGGCGACTGCTGGCGGCAGATGCAGGCCGGCCGCGACTACGCCGAGCCGGTCGCCGAACTGCTGGGGGAGATGGCCGCGGTCACCGCCCTCATCGCTGCCCAGCTGAAGCAGCCCGGCCGCCTCACCTTCCAGCTCCGGGGCGACGGCCCCATCAAGCTCCTGGTCATGGATTGCAACGAATCCCTCCAGATGCGGGGCATGGCCCGGGCCGTGGAGGACATCTCCCCTGCCCCCGCGCCGCAACTGCTGGGGGCCGACAAGGGCGGCCACCTGTACCTGACCCTGGACATGCCCAATGCCCGGGAACCCTACCAGAGCATCGTTCCCCTGGTGGGGGACAGCCTGGCGCAGATTTTCGAGCACTACCTGGAGAAATCCGAACAGCAGGCGTCCCGCCTCTTCCTGGCCGCCGGCCCGACGGGCGCCGCCTGCCTCTTCCTCCAGAAAATGCCCGACGCCGACCAGCAGGACCCGGATGGCTGGAAACGCCTGACGAGCCTGGCGGAGACGGTGAAGCCCGAAGAACTCCTCTCCCTGGATGCGGAAAACCTGCTGCACCGCCTCTTCCACGAGGACATGGAAGCCCATGGGGTGCGGGTCTACGAGCCCCATCCGGTGGAATACCACTGCCCCGACATCCGCCACAAGGTAAAGGACATGATCCTCAGCCTGGGCCGGGAAGATGCCAGCACCATCGTCGAGGAGCACGGCGAGATCCTGGTCAAGGACGATATCTGCAACCGGGAATACCGCTTCACCCCGGAAGAGGTGGAAGCCATCTTCAGCGAGCAGCCGGAACCCGGCAAGCTCAACTGACGGGCCGGGCAGGCGCGGGCCTGCCCTCCGCCCTTTAAATCACCTTCCCGGGATTCATCAGCCCCCGGGGATCAAGAGCCTGCTTGACGGCCCGCATCATGGCCATTTCCACCGGGCTCTTGTAGCGCAGGATTTCCTCCCGCTTTAGTTGCCCCAGGCCGTGCTCGGCTGAGATGGAGCCGCCCAGGCTATGCACCAGATCATGGACGATGCGGTTGGCCTCGAGCTGGCTGGCGATGAACTGGGCGTTGTCCTGACGGTCGGCCTTGGACAGGTTGTAGTGGAGGTTGCCGTCCCCCACATGGCCGAAGGCGACGATGCGGATACCCGGGAAAGCCGCTTCCAGGGCCAATCCGGCCTTGTCCAGGAATTCCGGCAGACGGGAGACGGGCACCGAGACATCGTGCTTGATGCTGATGCCCTCGATCTTCTGGGCTTCGGAAATGTTCTCCCGCAGTTGCCAGAGCTTCCTGGCCTGGGTTTCCGACTGGGCCACCACCGCATCGGCGATCAGGCCGGCCTCCAGGCATAGGCCCAGCCAGCCTTCCACCTGTTCCCGCAGGGCCGCCTCCGGGCCGCCGTCGGAAAATTCGCACAGCACGTACCAGGGCGCCGGCCCGCCCGGATTGGCAGCCTCCGGGATATGCCGGAGCACGAAGCCCAGGGAAACGTCGGAGACCAGCTCGAAAGCCGTCAGCCGGGCATCGAAGGCCGCCTGGGCGCTGGCCAGGGCCTCCACCGCCGCATTGGCGGACGGCAGGGCCAGCCAGGCGGTGGCCTGGGATCGGGGCAACGGGAAGACCTTGAGCACCGCGGCGGTGACGACGCCCAGGGTGCCCTCGGCGCCGATGAAGAGGTGCTTGAGGTCGTAGCCGGTGTTGTCCTTCCTGAGCCCCCGCAGACCATCCCAGACCTGGCCGTCTGGCAGCACCACTTCCAACCCCAGGGTCAGCTCCCGGGTGTTTCCGTAGCGCAGCACCTGGACGCCGCCGGCGTTGGTGGAGAGGTTGCCGCCGATCTGGCAGGAACCTTCCGAAGCGAGGGCCAGGGGGAACAGCCTTCCGGCTTCCCGGGCAGCCTCCTGGACGGCCGCCAGGGTGCAGCCGGCTTCAACGGTAATGGTGTTGTTGAGGGCGTCAACCGCCCGAATGCGATTGAGCCGAGAAAGGCTGACGACCACCGCCGCCCCGCTGCCGTCCGGGGTCGCCGCGCCGCACAGGCTGGTGTTGCCGCCCTGGGGAACCATGGGCACCCCGGCCTCGGCACAGAGCGCCACCACGGCCGCCACCTCGGTGGCATTGCCGGGACGGACGATGCAGCAGGCATCGCCCCGGTAGCGTCCCCGCCAGTCAGTCAGGAAGGGAGCCAGATCGGCCGAGTCGGTGAGGACATTGGCCGCCCCCACCACCCCGGCCAGCCGATCAGGCAGGCTCGGCGTAGAGGTCATGGTCGTCGGCGTCGATGACCCGTACCTTGAGGAAGTCGCCGGGTTCGGCGTCGAAGAAGTTGTCGATATAGACGAGGCCGTCGATTTCGGGGGCATCCCCCTTGGACCGGGCAATGGTGCCCTCCTCGTCCACCGCATCCACCAGCACTTCGATCTCGCTGTCGATCTTGGCGGCCAGCTTGTCGGCGCTGATGTCCTCCTGGACCTGCATCAGCCAGCGCTTTCTTTCCTCACGCACCTCCTCCGGCGGCAGGCCGGGGAGTTGGTTGGCCTCGGCGCCCTCTACCGGCGAATAGGCAAAGGCGCCCACCCGGTCGAGCTTGGCCTCTTCGAGGAACTGGAGAAGCTGGTCGAAATCCTCGTCGGTTTCGCCGGGGAAGCCGGTGATGAAGGTGGAGCGGATGACGATTTCCGGGCAGATTTCCCGCCAGCGCCGGATGCGCTCCAGGGTGTTCTCGGCGGAGGCCGGGCGCCGCATGGCCTTCAGAATCTTCGGGCTGGCGTGCTGGAAGGGCACGTCCAGGTAAGGCAGGATCTTGCCCTCGGCCATGAGGGGGATCACGTCGTCCACGGAAGGATAGGGATAGACGTAATGCAGCCGCACCCAGATGCCGAACTGGGACAGGGCCTCGCACAGCTCGCGGAGCCGGGTCTTCACCGGGCGGCCGCCCCAGAAGCCGGTGCGGTACTTCACATCCACGCCGTAGGCGCTGGTGTCCTGGGAAATGACCAGGATTTCCTTGACCCCCGCCTTGGCCAGGCTTTCCGCCTCGGCCAGCACGTCGCCCACCGGCCGGGAGACCAGGGGGCCGCGCAGGGACGGAATGATGCAGAAGGTGCAGCTATGGTTGCAGCCTTCGGATATCTTCAGGTAAGCGAAGTGGTCCGGGGTGAGGCGCACGCCCTGGGGCGGCACCAGATCAACGTAGGGATCGTGGGGCTTGGGCAAGTGCTCGTGGACGATGCCCATCACCTCGTCCGCCGCGTGGGGGCCGGTGACGGCCAGCACCGACGGGTGGGCGGACTTGACGATGTCGCCCTTGGCGCCGAGGCAGCCGGTGACGATCACCTTGCCGTTCTCGGCCAGGGCCTCGCCGATGGCGTCGAGGGACTCTTCCACCGCCGCGTCGATGAAGCCGCAGGTATTGACGACCACCAAATTCGCGTCGTCGTAGGAAGGCGTGATCAGATAGCCTTCGGCGCGCAGCTTGGTGAGGATATGTTCGGAATCAGTGGTTGCCTTGGGGCAACCGAGGGATACGAAGCCAACTTTAGGGGGAGATACGGACACTGCTTACTTCTCGTCGCTTTCGGTTTGGGCTCCAAACTGGAAACCCGGGGCAAACATGTTGCGGGTCTGGCTCTGGATCTGTTCCTGCATCTGCTGGAACATCTTCTTGCTCTGGTCCATGTAGGCGGACATCATGCTCTGCATGGCGGGCTGCTGGAAATTCAGGAACTGGGTCCAGAAATCCGCCTGCATCTGGTTGTTCTCGCCATAGACGGAACGGGACTGCTCCTGGAGCTTCTGCTGGAAATCCACGAAGGTCTTCATGTTGTTTTCCAGGTACTTGCCGAGCATGCCCTGCATGGCATTGCCGTAGAAGCGGATGAAGCCGGAGAGGAGATCGCAGGAGAAGAGCGGGACACCACCGGTTTCCTCTTCCAGGATGATCTGGAGCAGGATGCTGCGAGTGAGATCCTCGCCGCTCTTGGCATCGACCACCTGGAAGGACTCGTACTTGAGAACCAGTTCCTTGACGTCGTCCAGCGTGATGTAGGCGCTGGTCTTCGTATCGTAAAGACGGCGGTTGGGATACTTCTTGATCAGCCGTACTTGCTCCGACATGCCGATGCCCCCGAAAAATTTTTATGTGCAGCGCAGCATTATAAGCCAAAAAAGACAGGCGCCCGAAGGCGCCTGTCTCATTGGCAAGAACGGACCCGGCGGATTACTGGTAGTACAGGCCGCCGTTGATGTTCAGGGTAGCGCCGGTCATGAAACCGGCGTTTTCGGAAGCCAGGTACACGCAGGCGGCGCCCATTTCTTCCGGCTTGCCCAGGCGCTTCATCGGCACGGAGTCGACGATGCCCTGCAGGATTTCAGGCTTGATGGCCATGACCATCTTGGTGGCGATGTAGCCCGGGGCGATGGCGTTCACGGTCACGCCCTTGGCAGCCAGTTCGGCAGCCAGGGCCTTGGTGAAGCCGATCACGCCAGCCTTGGCGGCGGAGTAGTTGGTCTGGCCGGCCTGGCCCTTCACGCCATTCACGGAAGAAATGTTGATGATGCGGCCCCAGCCCCGCTCGGCCATCTTGGCGGAGACTTGCTTGCTCATGTTGAACAGGCTGGACAGGTTGGTGGAGATGACGGCATCCCACTGATCCTTTTCCATCTTGGCGAACATGCGGTCACGGGTGATGCCGGCGTTGTTCACCAGGATGTCGATCGGGCCGGCCTTGGACTCGGCTTCGGCGACCATGGCCTGGCAGGAGGCGATGTCGGAGACGTCGCCGGCGACACAGACGAAATCCTTGAAGCCGGCGGCTTCCTGTTCCTTCAGCCACTCGTCCTTGTTGTCGAACTGCGGGTGGTAAGCAGCAACCACCTTGTGGCCAGCCTTGGCCAGTTCCTGGCAAACCGCGGTTCCAATACCGCCCATAGCGCCGGTAACCAGAGCAACTCGTTGCGTCATGTTGTTTCCTTCCTCGTTAGAAAGTTGAGAACTTCTTGGGGTTGAAATTACTTCTCGGGTCGAACAAATCAATACATGTGCTGGCCGCCGTTGATGGAAATGTTGGCGCCGGTGACGAACGCCGCCTCATCCGAGGCGAGGTAGGCCACTAGGCCGGCGATTTCCTCCGGCTTGCCCAGCCGATTCACGGGAATCTGGGGCAGGATTTTTGAATCCAGAATCTCCTGTGGAATGGCGGTCACCATCTTGGTGCCGATATAACCCGGGGAGATGGTATTCACCGTCACCCCGTACTTGGCGACCTCCAGGGCGAGGGCCTTGGTAAAGCCGTGCATGCCCGCCTTGGCCGCCGAGTAGTTGGTCTGGCCGAAGGCACCCTTCTGGCCATTGACCGAAGAAACATTGATCACCCGCCCCCACCGGCGTTCCATCATTCCATCCATGACCTGCTTGGTCATGTTGAAGACGGAGTCCAGGTTGGTATGGATGACCGCATCCCAGTCGGCCTTGGTCATCTTCTTGAAGGTCATGTCCCGGGTGATGCCGGCGTTGTTCACCAGTACATCCACCGGGCCGATGTCCGCGGCGATCTGCTCGATGCAGGCCTGGCAGGAGTCGAAATCGGTGACATCGCAGGGATAGGCCTTGAAACCGTAGCCCAGGTTTTCCATGGTTTCCAGCCATTCCCGGACTTTGGTATTGCCGGCCGAATGGGTCGCCACCACCTTGAAGCCCTGGGCCGCCAGCTTGATGCAGACGGCCTCGCCCAGGCCGCCCATTCCACCCGTTACCAGCGCAACTCTCGACATGATGCCTCCTGTCCGCGAACCGTGAATCAGACCGCCCGTTCCTTGACGTAGCGTCCCGGCGCCGGCTCGATGGGCTTGTACTTGGCGTTGCCCAGCTTGCGCGGAGCGCGCTCCTTGCCGCCGAATTCCTTGATCCAGGCGGCCCAATCGGTCCACCAGCTACCCTTCTTCTCCTCGGCATGGGCCAGCCAGGCTTCGGCATCGGCCTTGACGTCCTCGTTCACCCAGTAGCTGCGCTTGTTCTTGGAAGCCGGATTGACGACCCCGGCGATATGGCCGGAAGCCCCCAGGACGAAGCGGTTCTTGCCCCCCAGGAGACGGGTGCTCTGGTAGGCGGAGTGCCAGGGGACGATGTGGTCTTCCCGGGTCGCCAACAGATAGGCCGGCATTTCCAGGCGGCCCAGATCGACCCGGGTGCCGCACATCTGCAGCTTGCCGGGCACCCGCAGGCTGTTGTTCAGGTAAAGGTTGCGCATGTACCAGCAGGCAAAGGGACCCGGCAGGTTGGTGGAATCGGAATTCCAGTACAGCAGATCGAATGCCGCCGGCTTCTGGCCCTTCAGGTAATTGCTGGTGACGTAGTTCCAGACCAGGTCGTTGGCCCGCAGGAAGGAGAAGGTGTTCTGCAGGTCCCGGGCGGGCAGCAGGCCGCCCTTGCCGATTGCCGTTTCCCGGGCCGCCAGGCCGGCTTCGTCGATGAAGAGGCCGATCTCGCCGGTGTCCGAGAAGTCCAGGAGGGTGGTCAGCAGGGTCAGGGAGGAAACGATGTCCTCGCCCCGGGCCTTCAGGACTGCCAGGGAGGAGGTAAGAATGGTGCCGCCGACGCAGAAGCCCAGGGCATTGACCTGGTCGGAGCCGCAGATTTCCTTGGCGGTGTGCAGCGCGGCGATGGCGCCCTGCTCCAGGTAGTTGTCCCAGGTGAGATGGCCCTGGGCCTCCTTGGGATTGCGCCAGGAAACCAGGA
>JBLNBI010000090.1:0-14540 GCA_050259815.1 Actinomycetota bacterium
CGGGGAATAGAGGATGTTGCCCAGCCAGTCGTAGATGGTCGAGGCGCTGTAGCCGTTGGCGGCAACCCACAATACCCCGGCCGGAGAGGAGGCGATGCCCCAGGGGGCGATGAGGTGGGGATCCGTGTGGTCCGCTGGGATCGAGCCGTCGGAAACCAGGTTGCGCTGGACGTAGGTGTCGGGACCATTTCCCGCCGCCCAGGCCGGGAATGCCAGGGCGGCGAGCAGCCCGAGGGCGCAAAGGGACGGGCGCAAGGGAGCGCCGGTCCGCAGGACCTTCTTGCTCATGTTGTCTCCTAGGTGTGGTGCCGCGGGCCAGTGCCAGGCAGGCCTGCCCGCGGCGTTTTTCAATCCAGTCTAGGGACGGGCGGGGGAATTCAAATAAGGTCAATTGGGGCATTGAGGGCAAGTCCCGGCTGCATCTCCGGTCGGGGGGCGCGGCTTGAGATAAAATCGGGTTTTGCGGAATTGACAGCAGTGGCAGGGCCGGGCAGTCTTTCGGGACTACAAGAGAGGGGACGATGATAATCAGCGCCGGCAGGACGGAATTGCCCGTGGATGAGCTGGAACACCAGGCCATCCTCGATGCGGCCACCGTCGGCATCGTCGTGGTCCACGAGGGCCGTTGCCGGCGGGCCAACGCCCGGGCCGCCCGGATGTTCGGCTATCCCCCCGACGAAATGCGGGATGTGGCCGAGGCCGTCCTCTTCCCCTCCGTCAAGAACCACTGCCGCTGCGCCAACCCCGATGCCGCCGGCGGCTCTTCCGAACACCAGTTGCAGCGCCGGGACGGCTCCCTCTTCTGGGCCCGGATTTCCATCCGCGCCTTCGGCAATGTCCCGGGGGAATGCCGCTGCGTCTGGGTCATCGAGGACATCTCCCAGGAGCGGGCCGTCGAAGAGGCCCTCCAGCAGACCATGCGGGAGTTGTACGGCATCCTCAACACGGCGGTGGTGGGCATCGCCCTCCTGCGCCACCGCAAGATCGACCGCTGCAACAGCCGCATGGAAGAGCTGTTCCGCTACGACCCGGGGGAGATGGTGGGCTGTTCCACCCGGGTCTGGTATCCCTCGGAGGAGACTTACCAGCAGGTCGGCATGGACGTCTACGCCGACCTCGCCGCCGGACGGGAAGCCTTCCGGGACCTGGAGTTCATGAGGAAGGACGGCACCTATTTCTGGGGCCGCCTGGCGGGACGGGCCCTGGATCCCCGGGACCCTTACGCCGGTTCGGTATGGATCATCGAAGACCTCACCGAGGAACACGAATCCAAGAAGGAGCTGCTGCTCGCCCGCAAGGTGTTCGAGGTCAGCTCCGAAGCCATCATGATCACCGATGCGAAGAACCGCATCGTCTCCGTCAATGCCGCCTTCCAGGCCATCACCGGCTACGCCCGGGAAGAGGTTTTCGGCCGGGATCCCAAGTTCATGGGCTCCGGCCGCCACGATCCCGCCTTCTTCATGGCCATGTGGCAAGGCCTCCAGGAAAACGGCCATTGGGAAGGGGAAATCTGGGACAAGCGCAAGGACGGCAGCGTCTATCCCAAGTGGCTCACCATCGACACCATCCGGGACGAGAGCGGGGCCATTTCCCACCACGTCGCCGTCTTCTCCGACATCACGGAACGCAAGGCCACCGAGGAGCGCATTGCCTTCCTGGCCCACCACGATCCCCTCACCGGCCTGCCCAACCGGCTCACCCTGACGCTCCACCTGGAGCATGCCATCGAGCAGGCCAAGCGGGACCAGATGCGCATCGGCCTGATGTTCATCGACCTGGATAACTTCAAGCGCATCAACGACACCCTGGGCCACCACATCGGCGACCTGCTCCTGTGCGAAGTGGCCCGGCGCATCCGTAGCGTGGTGCGGGAGTCGGACATCGTGGCCCGCATCGGCGGCGACGAGTTCGTCCTCGTCCTGGAGCGCTGCCAGTCCCCCACCGACGCCAGTTCGGTGGCCCAGAAGATCATCGACCAACTGGGCGAGCCCTTCCGTTTCGAGTCCCACGAGTTACACACCTCCCCGTCCATCGGCATCGGCATCTACCCGGACGACGGTGGGGACATCGAAACCCTGATGAAGAACGCCGATGCGGCCATGTACCACGCCAAGGGCCTAGGCCGGAACAACTACCAGTTCTATGCCCAGGAGATGAATGCCGCCGCCGCCCAGCGCCTGCGGCTGGAATCCCGTCTGCGCCTGGCCATGGCTACCAGCGAGGATTTCTGCCTCCATTACCAGCCCCAGGTGGACCTCGCCACCGGCCAGCTCATCGGCTTCGAGGCCCTGGTCCGCTGGAAGGACGCGGAATTGGGAGCGGTTCCGCCCACCACCTTCATCCCGGTGGCGGAGGAGATCGGCCTCATCCAGTACATCGGCACCTGGGTGCTCCACACCGCCTGCCAGCAGGCCCGGGCCTGGATGGACGAGGGCCTGGCCTTCGGCCGGGTGTCGGTCAACGTCTCTCCCCAGCAGTTCCGCCAGCCCCGCTTCGCCGCCCTGGTCCAGACCATCTTGTCGGAAACCGGGCTGCCGGCCTCGGCCCTGGAGCTGGAAATCACCGAAAGCACCCTGATGGAGACCGCCGATTTCGCCGTCTCCATCCTCAACCAGTTGAAGGAGGTGGGGGTGGCCCTGGCCATCGACGACTTCGGCACCGGCTACTCGTCCCTGGCCTATCTGAAGCGCTTCCCCATCGACTACCTGAAGATCGACCGTTCCTTCGTCCGGGACATCGAGACCGACCCGTCGGATGCCGCCATCGCCGCCGCCGTCATCGCCCTGGCCCATTCCATTGGGGTCATGGTGGTGGCGGAAGGGGTGGAGACCGAAGGGCAGCGGGAATTCCTGTCCCGCTACGGTTGCGACCAGTTCCAGGGCTACCTGTGCTGCCGGCCCGTGCCGGCCGAGGAAGCGGCGCAGTTCTGCCGGGGACGTTAAACTCCCTCCCGTTCATTGACCGGAGTTATTCCATGAAAATCGGTTTCATCGGCCTGGGGCTCATGGGGCGCCCGATGGCCCTCAATCTTCTCAAAGCCGGCCACCAGGTCACCGTCTGGGCCCGCCGGGCCGAATCCATGGCCCCGCTCCTCGAAGCCGGCGCCGCCGGCGCCGCCAGCCCGGCCGACGCAGCCCGGGACGCCGAGGTGGTCATCTCCATGGTGGCCGACGCTCCCGACGTGGCCGAGGTCATGCTGGGCGAACAGGGCGTCGCCAAGGGGGCCAAGCCGGGGCTGGTGGCGGTGGACATGAGCACCATCGCCCCCGCTTCCGCCCGGGAGATCGGCGAGAAGCTGGCGGCGGCCGGGGTGGATTTCATCGATGCCCCGGTTTCCGGCGGCGAGGTCGGCGCCATCGCCGGGACGTTGTCCATCATGGCGGGCGGCTCCGAGGCGGCCTTCGCCAAGGTCCGGCCCGCCTTCGAGGCCATGGGCAAGAATATCGTCCACGTGGGCGCCTCCGGTGCCGGCCAGGTCACCAAGGCCGCCAACCAGATCGTCACCGGCATGGGGGTGCTGGCGGTGGCGGAAGCCTTCGCCTTCGCCGACAAGAACGGCGTCGATCCCGCCCGGGTGCGGGAGGCGTTGCTGGGCGGCTTCGCCTATTCCCGCATCCTGGAGAACCACGGCCAGCGCATGCTGGATCGCAATTTCAAGCCGGGCTTCAAGAGCTGGATGCACGAGAAGGACATGAACATCGTCATGCAGACCGCCCACCAGTTGGGCCTCTGCCTGCCGGGCTCGGCGGCCACGGCCCAGATGTTCAACGCCATGGTGGGCTCCGGCCTGGGCGAGGAGGATTCCATCGCCGTGCTGAAGCTCCTGGAACGCCTCTCCGGCCAGGAGAAGTGACATGAAGGTCGGATTCATCGGTCTGGGCGTCATGGGGCGCCCCATGGCCCAGCACCTCATGGCCGCCGGCCACGAACTGGCCGTCTGGGCCCGCCGCCCGGAAAGCGCCGCGCCCCTGGCCGCCCAGGGCGCTAACCTCTGCGCCACCCCGGCCGAACTGGGCCGCCGCTGCGAGGTGGTGTTCACCGTGATCACTTCCAGCGCCGACGTGGAAGGCGTCGCCCTCGGGTCGAACGGATTGATCGAAGGCATGGCCCCGGGCTCGGTGCTGGTGGACTGCTCCACCATCGCCCCGGACGTGGCCCGGCGCATCGCCGCCGCCCTGGCGGACAAGGGCATCCATATGCTGGATGCCCCGGTTTCCGGCGGCGAACAGGGGGCCATCGACGCCACCCTCGCCATCATGGCGGGCGGCGAGGAAGCGGCGCTGGAGCGGGTGAAGCCGCTCCTCGAATGCCTAGGGAAGCGCATCGTCCATGTCGGCCCCAACGGCGCCGGCCAGGTGGCCAAGGCCTGCAACCAGATGATCATGGTGGCCGCCATCGAGGCGGTGGCGGAGGCCATGCGCCTCGCCCGCGCCGCCGGGGTCGATTGCGGCAAGGTGAAGGAAGCCCTGTCCGGCGGCTCGGCGGCCAGCCGGGTGCTGGACGTGATGGGCGAGCGCATGGTGAAGCGGGACTTCTCCGCCGGCATCGAGGCCCGGCTCCATCACAAGGACTTCGGCATCGTCCTGGAAGCGGCCCGCAAGGCCAGGGTGCCGGTGCCGCTGACCGCCAGCGTCGCCCAGCAGCTCAACGCCCTCATGGCCCAGGGCTGGGGCAAGGACGATACTTCCTCCCTGCTGCGGGTGCTGGAGCGCTGATGCGGCGCCTGGCCTGGGTCCTCGTTCTCTTCCTGGCCGCCTGCGCCACCCGGTTCGAGAAACCGTCGGTGAGCCTGGTGGGGGTGGATATCGAGTCCCTGGGCCTTTTCGAGCAGCGCTATGTCCTGCAACTGCGGGTGAGGAACCCCAACAACATGGATATCCCGGTGGAAGGACTCAATTTCACCGTGGACCTGAACGGCCGCCATTTCGCCGACGGCGTTTCCAATATGGCAGTGACTATCCCCCGCATGGGCGAAGCCGTGCTGGCGGTGAAGGCTTCCAGCAACCTGGCCGCTTTCCTGCGCCAGTGGCGGGACATGGAGAGCGAGGGCCGTTCCGGCCTCGAATACCGCGTGAAGGGCACCTTGCGGGTCAGCGGCTACGGCGCCCAGCCCTTCGACCAGAAGGGGGAGGTTTCCCTGCCCAGGCTGCCCGCCGAAAAGCCCAAGCCCCTGCCGGGCTCCGTTTAGCGCGGCTGGCCGTAGGTCTTGAATTTCTCCAGGACCACGGTCATTTCCTCAACGCTCAGCAGCACCGGCTGGCCCATCTGGCAGGCCCGCCAATACTGGCCGCACAGCTCCTCCAGCTCGACGCCCAGGGCGAGGGCCTGCTTCAGGTTACAGCCGAAGAGGAGCATGCCGTGGTTGGCCAGGAGACAGGCGTTGCGGCCTTCCAGGGCTTCAAGGGCGGTGTCCGACAGTTCCTGGGTGCCGAAGGTGGCGTAGCCGGAGCAGCGCACCGTGGTGCCGCCGAAGCGGGCGATCATGTAGTGGAAGGGCGGGATGTCCCGGCGCAGGCAGGCCAGGCTCACCGCGTAGGGAGAATGGGCGTGGAGCACGGCGCCGGCTTCTGGCCGGGCGACGTAGAGATCCCGGTGGAAGCGCCACTCGGAAGAGGGCGCCCGGCGGCCTTCCCAGGTGCCGTCGAATTTCATGAAGGGGATGTCGTCCGGCGCCAGGTCTTCTGCGGCCATGCCCGTCGGGGTGATCCAGAAACCGTCTTCTCCCCGCACGCTCAGGTTCCCGGCGGTGCCCTTGTTGAGGTCCGCGGCGGCCATGGCTTTGGCCGTGGCGATCAACTCGTCACGCATCGGCGGCCTCCGGGTAGAGGGACAGCAGGCCTTCCCGACTGGCCGGGCAGACGCCCCGCTCGGTGATGATGGCGGTGACCAGCCGGGCGGGGGTGACGTCGAAGGCCGGATTGCCTACGGCTTGGCTGTCCGGCAGCTGGCTCAGGGAGGAAGGCACTCCCCGGCTGTCCAGCCCCAGGACCCGGCGGAATTCGTCCCCTTCCCGCTCTTCGATGGGGATGGATTTGCCGGTCGGGCAGGCGAAGTCGATGGTGGAGCGGGGGGCCGCTACGTAGAAGGGGATGCCGTTGTCGGCGCAGGCCAGGGCCTTCAGGTAGGTGCCCACCTTGTTGGCCACGTCGCCGTTGGCGGCAATGCGGTCGGCGCCGACGATGACCGCATCCACCTTGCCTTCCCGCATCAGGATGCCGGCGGCGTTGTCGGCGATGGCGGTGTAGGGGACGCCGTGGTGCATCAGTTCCCAGGCGGTGAGCAGCCCCTGGTTGCGGGGCCGGGTTTCGGAAACCCAGACGTGGATAGGCAGGCCGGCGTCGAAGGAGGCGTAGACCGGCGACAGGGCGGTGCCCCAATCCACCGTGGCCAGCCAGCCGGCGTTGCAGTGGGTCATGACCTGGAGGGCCTTGCCGTCCCGGGGCCGGATGGCCTTGAAGAGTTCGAGGCCGTGCAGTCCGATGGCGTGGTTCTGGGCCACGTCCTCCTCGGCGATGGCGTCCGCCTCTACCCAGGCCGCATGGGCCCGCTCGACGGCCGGCAAGGGAGCCAGGCGCTGGTGCATGCGGGCCAGGGCCCAGTGGAGATTGACGGCGGTGGGGCGGGTGGCGCCGAGGACGGTCACCGCATTCTGCAGGCCTACGTCGGAGGCGTCGTTCATCAGTGCAATGGCCAGGCCGTAGGCGGCGGTGGCGCCGATCAGGGGCGCCCCCCGTACCTGCATGGCCCGGATGGCGTGGGCCGCCTCGTCCAGGGAGGAAACCCGGGCCCAGCGCAGCTCGTGGGGGAGCTTGGTCTGGTCGATGATGTCGATGGCCGCCTCGAAGGGATGGGGGCGCAGGGTGCGGGTGGGAATGCCGTCGATTTTCATGGGATGGGGGGGAAGGACCGGGTATTGGAATCCGCCGGGCGCATTGGGCTCCGGCGGCTAGGGGGTAGGTACGATAGCAGGGGCGTCAGGAGGCGGCAACGGCCGCTTCCTGCTCTGCTTGCCCTTGCCCGGCCTCCTGCAACAGCCATTCCCGGAAGGCGGCCACCGGGGCCCGCTGGGCCATGGCTTCGGGCATGACCATGAAGTAGGAATAGGGGGAGGGCAGGGTGAGGGGGAAGGGAGACACCAGGCGGCCCGCCGTCAGTTCCGCCTCCACCAGGGGCTTGGGGGCGAGGGCCACGCCGCCGCCATCCAGGGCGGCCTGCACCGCCAGCACGGAGTTGGAGTAATGGGGGCCCCGGCGGGCATCGATGCCGGTGATGCCGGCGATCCGGAACCATTCGATCCAGCCGGGCTGCTTGCCCTCGTCGTCGATGGTCTCGTCGTGGATGAGGATGTGCCGGCCCAGGTCCTTGGGCTCGTTCAGGGGGCGGTCCCCCGCCAGCAGGCTTGGGCTGCAGACGGTGATGTAGTCCGGGGTGAAGATTTTTTCCACCCGGTAGCCCGGATAGGCGCCGGTACCGTAGCGGATGGCGATTTCGCAGGCCGCTTCCCGCAGGTCCACGAAGTCCTCCTCCAGGACGGAGGTTTCCCCCCGGCGGTCCACCGAATCCCGGCTGCTCGCGAGGCGCAACTCCAGTTCCGGGTAGGCGGACATGAAACGGGGCAGGCGGGGCACCAGCCAGCGGGTGGCGAAGGTGGGCGGGGCGGTGACCTTGAGCAGGGCGCCGTCCTGGATCTGGCGGGTGGTTTCCACCGCCGCGGCCAGGCATTCGAAGCCTTCCCGGATCTTGGGGAGCATGGCTTCGCCCTGTTCGGTGAGCTCCAGGGCCCGGGTCAGGCGGCGGAAGAGGGGGATGCCGAGGTAGCTTTCCAGCCCCTTGATCTGCTGGCTGATGGCGGCGGGGGTAACGTGCAGTTCCTCCGCGGCTTTCTTGAAGCTCAAGTGGCGGGCGGCCGACTCGAAGGCGCGCAGGGCCACGAGGGGAGGAAGACGATAGGTCACAGTGCCGATGATTTAGTTCTTCTAAGGCATCGAATAATAATTAGTCGTTTGCTCGGGGGCAATGCGAAAACTATCTTTCGCAGGTGGGCCACGGATCGGTCCACGCCCGTCCATCACCGAAAGGAACCGAACAAATGAAACAATCCCTGCTTGTTGCTGCTCTGCTCGCCCTGGCTCTCACCGCTTGCGGCAAGAAAGAGGATGCAGCGGCAACCCAGGCCGCCCAGGCTGCAGCCCCGGCGGCTGCTCCGGCCGCCGCTCCCGCCCCCGCCCTGGCACCGGCCGCCGAAGGCGCCAATGCTACCGGCGCCGGCCTGAAGCTCGACAACGTCCAGGCCCCCGCCGCGCCGGCCCCGGCCGCTGCTGCCGAACAGAAGTAAGCGCCAGGACGCGTAAGCTTTTCTAATTCGACGAGCAAGAAAATGTCGTTCGTTTAAGAACGAAGCCTTTGATAAATTTGAAAAGTCTCCTCTGGGTCTCCTAATGCGCTGGGGATCTGGCTTTGAGCCCGCACGTTCGTGCGGGCTTTTTTTCGGCCGGCTGGGAGGAGCGCAATTCTCGGTTCAACCCATTCTGGAGCATTGCAGGAAATGACAGGTACTTCCCGCATTCATTGCGCCGCCCTGCGGAGCAAGATCATGTCGGCCGAGGAGGCCGCCGCCCTGATTCCTTCCGGTGTGAATGTCGGCATGAGCGGCTTCACCGGCGCCGGCTATCCGAAGCTGGTTCCGGCCGCCCTGGCCAAGCACATCATGGATTCCAACCTGAACGGCAAGAAGTTCAAGATCGGCGTGTGGACCGGCGCGTCCACGGCCCCCGAACTGGATGGAGCGCTCGCCATGGTGGACGGCGTCGAGATGCGCCTGCCCTACCAGTCCGATCCCACCTGCCGCAAGCGCATCAACGCCGGCGAGATGGAATACATCGACGTCCACCTTTCCCACGTCGCCCAGTTCGTCTGGGGCGGCTTCCTGGGCAAGCTGGACTACGCCGTGGTGGAAGTGGCCGGCGTGCTGGAAGACGGCCGCCTGATCCCGTCCTCCTCCGTCGGCAACAACAAGACCTGGCTGGACCAGGCGGACAAGATCATCCTGGAAGTCAATTCCTGGCAGAACCAGGACCTGGAGGGCATGCACGACATCTACTACGGCACCGCCCTGCCGCCTTTCCGCAAGCCCATCCCCATCATCAAGGCCGACGACCGCATCGGCGAGGCCTACTACAAGGTGGATCCGAGCAAGATCGTGGCCATCGTGGAGACCCACAAGCCCGACCGCAATTCCCCCTTCTCCCCGCCGGACGCCAATTCCAAGCTCATCGCCGGCCACATCCTGGAGTTCCTCCAGCATGAGGTGAAAAAGGGCCGCCTGCCCGCCAACCTGCTGCCCCTGCAGTCCGGCGTCGGCAACGTGGCCAATGCCGTGATGGCCGGCCTCCAGGACGGCCCCTTCGAGAACCTGACCGCCTATACCGAGGTTCTCCAGGACGGCATGCTGGACCTGTTGAAGAGCGGCAAGCTGCTGTGCGCCTCCGCCACTTCCTTTTCCCTGTCTCCCGACGCCCTGGCCGAACTGAACGCCAACCTGCGGGACTTCAAGGACAAGATCATCCTGCGGCCCCAGGAGATTTCCAACCATCCGGAAGTGATCCGCCGCCTGGGCGTCATCGCCATGAACGGCCTGATCGAAGCCGACATCTACGGCAACGTGAATTCCACCCACATCATGGGCACGTCCATCATGAACGGCATCGGCGGCTCCGGCGACTTCGCCCGCAACGCCTTCATCTCCATCTTCATGACCCCGTCCAGCGCCAAGGGCGGCACCATCTCCTGCATCGTGCCCATGGTCTCCCACGTGGACCACACCGAGCACGACGTGCAAATCATCGTCACCGAGCAGGGCCTAGCCGATCTGCGGGGCCTGTCCCCCAAGCAGCGGGCGAAGGTGGTCATCGAGAATTGCGCCCATCCGAACTTCCGTCCTGCCCTGCGGGAATACTACGAGCGGGCCCAGCGCTACTCCCCGGGGCGCCACACCCCCCATCTGCTGGACGAGGCCTACACCTTCCTGCCCAACTGGATGGCCAATCAGGCCGCCCGGGAAGCCTGGCGCGAGGATGCCCTGGTCCAGGCCGACGCCTGGAAGAAGTAATCCGGACAGACTGCCGGCGGGCCCTTACCGGGGTTCGTCCGGCGGCACGGAAGCAGTCACGGGATATCCGGGGGCAATCCCCGGATCACGGCGGGTTGTCCCCGCCGCCATCCCCCGATCCCCAATAAACGAGGATCGCTGAAGCTCCAAAGAAAAGCAGGCTGACGACAAGTCCTTCTACGAGGATCGATTCAGGGTAGCCCATGGAGATTTCTCCTGGATGTGCTGTTGGGAAGACTATGCTATTCCTGTTGATCCATATGACATATACGTGCAACCCCCCATTGGGGAGCGGACCTTGGGTCAGGCAGTCTGGGGATCGGTATCGGCGGGAGAATGTTCCTTCACGCCCAGGGCTTCGGCCAGGGCCGCCACCAGCGCTGCCTGCTCCGCTTCCAGCCTTGCCGCCAGGGCGTTGATCTCGTCCATGGACTGCCCCTGTCGGATGGCGTGTTCCAGTTCCTTCGCCGTCCCGTTGATGCGGGTGAATCCGAACAGGCTGGCCAGCCCCTTGAAGGAATGGGCCAGGCGCTGCGCCTGGGCCAGGTTTCCGGTTTCCAGGTATTTACGGAATTCCTCCACCTCCCGGCGGTAGCCCGCGGCGTACTGGCCGACGAAGTCCGTGAGCCGTTCCATATCGCCGTTCACGCATTGCAGCAGTCGCCCGGTTTCCAGTCCCTCGATGGCATCCAGTCGGCCACGCAGGTCGTCCGGAATGGCGGGAGGCTGGGCAATCGGCCGGGGACCTTGGGGGCTGGTGGGCCCCGGGCCGGATATCCACCGTCCGATGATGGCGAACAGCGCCTGGGGACTGAAGGGTTTGGCGATGAAGTCATTCATTCCCGCCGCCATGCAATTCTGGCGATCCTCCAGGAAGGCGTTGGCGGTCATGGCGACGATAGGGACGGATTCCCGGGCAGGAATCCGCCGGATGCGGCGGGTCGCCTCCAGGCCGTCCATGCGGGGCATCTGGACGTCCATGAGGATGAGGTCGTAGGGGCAGAGGAAGGCCTTTTCCACGGCTTCCGCCCCGTCGCTGGCCAAGTCCACGACCAGGCCGGTTTCCCGCAGGAATTCGGTGGTGATCCTGCGGCTCCAGGGGTCGTCCTCCACCAGCAGGACATGGCCGTGCCCTTCCCTGGGGGCGGGGATCAAGGATTCCCCCGTGGGAACGTCTTCGCTGGGTTGATCTGTGGCGATGCTGCCCTTAGCCAGCCAGGCCGTGAACCAGAAAAGGCTGCCGACCCCCGGGGTGCTGGTAACCCCTGCCTCGCCGCCCATCAGCCGGGCCAGGCGCTTGGTAATTGCCAGGCCCAGCCCCGTACCGCCGTACTTGCGGGTGGTGGAGCGGTCCGCCTGCTCGAAGGCGCTGAAGAGCCGGCTCATATCCTTGGGGCCGATGCCGATTCCCGTGTCTTCCACCTCGAAACGCAGGAGGACGCGGCCCTCCGCCTCCTCCTGGCGGCGGACGCGGATGGTGACCGTTCCCTGTTCGGTGAATTTGAGGGCATTGTTGGCGTAGTTGAGTAGCGCCTGCATGAGACGGGTCGGGTCGCCCCGCAACGGCTCGGAGATGCCGCCGGAATCCACCACCAGCCGCAGTCCCTTGGCCTTGGCCCGGGGGCCCTGGATGGTGGAGAGATTCTCCAGGAGCTGGCTGACCACCAGGTCGGTTTCCTCCAGGCTCAGTTGGCCGGCTTCCACCTTGGAGAGATCCAGGATGTCGTTGACGATGTGGAGCAGATGCTCGCCGGCGGCATCGATGGTATGAAGCTCCTCCGCCCAGTCGGCGGCCGATTCCGAGCGCCGCATGAGATGCACCGTCCCCAGGATGGCATTCATGGGCGTACGGATTTCATGGCTCATGTTGGCCAGGAAGGTGCTCTTGGCCTGGGCGGCTTCCTCGGCGGCCTCCTTGGCCCGGCGCAGGGCCGCTTCCGCCTCCTTGCGGCGGGTGATGTCGGTGACGAAGGCGATGACCCGGGCCTTCTCCTTGGTGCGGCCCGGGAGGTAGTACATGGTGACCTCGATGGGCGTGCGGCGGCCATCCTTGGTCTGGCAGGTGGTTTCGAACTGGGCACGGCGCCGCCGGCGGAAGCTGGTGAAACGCGGAATTTCCAGCTTGGGGGCGATGTCGCGGAAGTTATGCTCCAGCAATTCGTCGGCGCCGTAGCCCGACATCTCCGTGGCGCACCGGTTGGCGTAGATGAAGCGGCCGCTGCCGGGA
This sequence comes from Actinomycetota bacterium, assembly GCA_050259815.1. Taxonomy (GTDB): domain Bacteria; phylum Pseudomonadota; class Gammaproteobacteria; order Burkholderiales; family Rhodocyclaceae; genus JAGTRP01. The sequence continues at coordinate 12,336 of JBLNBI010000090.1, forward strand.
TCGATCCAGAAAATGCCGATACCCACCCGCTCCATGGCAAACAGGGTGTCGGAGAGGTCGTCATTGGTGGCCTGGAGTTCCGACGTCCGCGTCGCCACCAGGTCTTCCAGGTGGATGCGGTAGCCTTCCAGTTCGGCGCTGACCTTGCGGCGCTGGGAAATCTCCGCCGTCTGCCGGCCGATGGCGCGATAGACCAGCCAGGCCGCCAGCCAGGTCATGGCCACCGCCAGCCCGGCCAATCCCAGGACCGTGATGAAACTCTGGTCCCAGCCCCCCAGGTAGTCGTCCACCGCCAGCCCGACCACGATGTACAGCGGGTAGTGGGGAAGCTTGCGGTAGGCGCTGCTGCGCTGAATGCCGTCTTCTGGGGTGGCGGCCACGTACTCGCCGCTGTCCGGGGCCCGGCTGATATGTTTTCTTAATTCGTCGGCGACCTCCCGGTTGCCGATTTGGCCCGATTCCAGCGGGTAGCGGTACACCAGGGCCAAATCGTCGGTGCGGACCGAGGCGGCGCCTTTGGGGCCGATATCGATGGAGGAGAAGATTTCGTGGAAATAGGAGATGGGCAGGTTGGCATAGACAATGCCGGCAAATTCCCCCGAGGCATCGGTCAGCCTCTGGGACAGCACGATGGACCACTGTCGGCTGAGCCGGGCGAATACCGGGCCGGTTACGGCAACTCTGCCGCTCTTGTCATCACGGGCCCGGATAAAGTAGTCGCGGTCGCCGATACTGCTCCTGGTCCCCTGGGGGATATCGTTCCCGTACCGGATGACCCCGTCCCGGTCGGCGATCCGCAGGCTGATGACCTCGGGCAACAACTCCTTCTGCTTCAGGAGATACTGCTGCGCCCACAGGGGATTCGTGCCTCCATCGAATGTCCGGTGCTGCGGATACTCCTGGGCCACCGACTGGATGACGACGCCGATCTTGTCGAGAACGTCGCTGATATGCTGATCCAGCAGGAGGGAAAGATTCCGCGTGGCGATGACGGCCCGCTCCCTGTAGCGCTCCTGTTCCTGGATCAGGGCCCGGGCCGCCAGGGCAGCCACCAGGATGGTGATCGCCGTGGCGATGAGGACGTAAGGCACCCAGCGGCGCCCGGAAGAGGGGCGGACCGCGGGCACTACCTTGGGGGCGCTGGCGCTGGTCATCCGATCATTCTAGGTTCATTTTTCGGTGGGCAACAGGAATTATCCCGACGGCATTGACGTTTCGGTGTACAGTGCGGCCCCTTCTAGGATTCACGGTGATGCAAGACCATGGGGGCTGTCCTTCAACTGCCGATCAAGAACGGGTTCAGTGAAGAGGAGCGCGAGCGCATCGCCGCCGTCGCCGCCGGCGCCGGCGCGACGGTGGCCTGGTTCATGACCGACTGCGGCAGCCTGTGGGGTTGCGTCGAGAGCGCCAACGACACCCTGGGCGCCATCACCCGGGAGCAGGGCGTGGTCAAGTGGTTCCCCCGGGATTCCCTGTTCCCCTTCCTCACCCATGTCAGCCTGGACGAGTGCCTGAGCAAGGTGAAGGGCGTCCTCTGACCCCGGGGCATTCCCCGGCTTGCGCACCGTCTTTTCCCTCGGCATGATTGGCCGCTTCCCAGCCTGACGGACCGAAGCCATGCCCAGCGCCCCGTTCCCCATCGATTCCCGCTTCCCCGACATGGGGACCACCATCTTCACCGTCATGTCCAAAATGGCGGTGGAGTGCGGGGCGATCAACCTTTCCCAAGGTTTCCCCGACTTCCAGGCCGAGCCGGCCCTGTTCGACGCCGTACACCGGGCCATGCAGGCCGGCCGCAACCAGTACGCCCCCATGGCCGGCATGCCGGAGCTGCGCCAGGCGGTGGCCGACAAGGTGGCGGCCCTCTACGGCACCCGATTCGATGCGGAAACCGAGGTGACCGTCACCGCCGGGGCGACCCAGGCCATCTTCACCGCCATCGCCGCCTTCGTGCGGCCGGGGGACGAGGTGGTGGTGTTCGAACCGGTGTACGACTCCTATGTCCCGGCCATCGAAACCGTGGGCGGCAAGGCAGTCCATGCCAAGCTTCATTTTCCGGACTACGCCCCGGATTGGGACGAGGTGCGTCGGCTGGTGACCCCGAAGACCCGCATGATCATCGTCAATTCGCCCCACAACCCTACCGGCAGCCTCCTCTCCGCCGCCGATCTGGACGAACTGGCGAAGCTGACCCGGGATACCGGC
>JBLNBI010000091.1:0-3691 GCA_050259815.1 Actinomycetota bacterium
TCATGCGTAGTGGGTGATCAATTCCAGGGGATAGCGTTTGCCGGCCAGGCTGTCCTCGATGCACTGGAGGATAAGGGGGCTGCGGTGCCGGTCGGCACTGGCCCGGGCTTCTTCCAGGGTCAGCCAGCGGGCGGCGATGATGCCGTCGTCCAGCTTGCGCTCGGGGTGGAAGCCCCGCAGTTCGCCCCCGAAGGCGAAGCGCAGGTAGGTCACATCCTTTTCCGGATGGCGCCAGTTGTAGATGCCCACCAGGTGGGTCGGCTTGAAATCGTAGGCGGTCTCTTCCAGAGCCTCCCGTACCACGGCGTCCACCAGGGACTCGCCGCATTCCAGGTGTCCGGCCGGCTGGTTGAAGCGGACGCCGAACTCGGTCTCCTCCTCCACCAGCAAAAACTTGCCGTCCCGCTCCACCACGGCGGCGACGGTGACATTGGGTTTCCAGATCATGCACGGCCCTCTTAAGGGAAAACCATTATTTTAGCGGACGAAATGGGCTAAAATCGCGGGCTTTGACGCTGCATACGGAGACGAAGACATGTCCATGGCGGATCGCGACGGATTCATTTGGTACGACGGCAAGCTGGTGCCCTGGCGCGAGGCCACCACCCACGTCCTCACCCACTCCCTGCATTACGGGATGGGCGTTTTCGAAGGCGTGCGCGCCTACAAGACTGCCAAGGGCACGGCCATCTTCCGTCTGCAGGACCACACCGAGCGCCTCTTCAACTCCGCCCACATCTTCCAGATGGCCATGCCCTGGGATCGCGAGGCCATCAACGAGGCCCAGAAGGAAGTCATCCGCGCCAACAACCTGGAATCCGGCTACCTGCGCCCCCTGGCCTTCTACGGCTCCGAAAAGCTGGGCGTTTCCCCCAAGGGCGCCAAGGTCCACGTGGTGGTCGCCGCCTGGCCCTGGGGCGCCTACCTGGGCGAAGAAGGCCTGGAGCGCGGCATCCGCGTCAAGACCTCCAGCTTCACCCGCCACCATGTGAACATCTCCATGGTCCGGGCCAAGGCTTGCGGCCACTACATCAATTCCATCCTGGCCAATAACGAAGCCACCAACGACGGCTACGACGAAGCCATGCTCCTGGATCCGGAAGGCTACGTGGCCGAAGGCGCCGGCGAGAACCTGTTCATCGTCAAGAAGGGCAAGCTCTACACCCCCGACCTGACCTCCTGCCTGGAAGGCATCACCCGCGCCACCGTGCTGCAACTGGCCGAGGAGATGGGCATCCAGGTGCTGGAAAAGCGCATCACCCGGGACGAGGTGTACGCCGCCGACGAAGCCTTCTTCACCGGCACCGCCGCCGAAGTGACCCCCATCCGTGAACTGGATGGCCGCCAGATCGGCATCGGCCGCCGCGGCCCCATCACCGCCCAACTGCAGGCAAAGTATTTCGACGTGGTCTATGGCCGCTCCGAGCAACACGCCGACTGGCTGGCCTATGTCTAACAGGGAGAAAACCATGAACGACCGCCTCACGGCCGAAAGCGTCCGCATCGAGGTCACGGAGAAGGACCTGCCGCTCCACTGCCCGCGCCCCAATGCGCCCCTGTGGTCCCAGCATCCCCGGGTCTTCCTGGACGTCACCAAGACCGGCGACGCCGTCTGCCCCTACTGCAGCGCCCACTACGTCTTCGCGGGCGAGCTGCCCAAGGGCCATCACTGAGTCCGCGGCGGGCTGAACGCCCGCCGGCCACCACACCGTGAAAGCCCTCGTCGTCGCCCCCGCCTGGATCGGCGACACCGTCCTCGCCCAGCCGCTCTTCGAGCGGCTGCACGAGTACCATCCCGGCCTTGAACTGGACGCCCTGGCGCCCCGTTGGGTCGCGCCCGTCCTGGCCCGCATGCCCCAGATCCGGCAGGTCATCGACAGCCCCTTCGGGCACGGCGAGATTTCCCTGCGGGCCCGCTGGAACCTCGCCCGCCAAGTGGCCGACGAGGACTACGACCGGGCCTACGTCCTGCCCAATTCCCTGAAGTCGGCCCTGGTGCCCTTCATGGCCGGCATCCCGGAGCGCATCGGCTTCGTGGGGGAATCCCGCTACGGGCTCCTCAACCGCCGCCACCTCCTGGACAAGGAAGCGCTTCCCCTCATGGTCGAGCGCTTCGCCCAGCTGGCCGAAGCCCCCGGCGCTCCGCTGCCCAAGCCCCTGCCCCGCCCGCGCCTGACTTCCAGCCCGGAACAGCAGGCCGCCGCCCTGGCCGCCCTGGGCCTCTCTACGCCCCAGCGCCTGGTGGTCTTCTGTCCCGGCGCCGAGTACGGCCCCGCCAAGCGCTGGCCGGCCAACCACTTCGCCGCCCTGGCCCGGGCCCTGAGCGCCCGCGGCCACACCGTCTGGCTCCTCGGCTCCCCCAAGGACCGCAACGTCGGCGAGGACATCGTCGCCCAGGCTCCCGGCGCCTGCCGCAATCTGTGCGGCGCCACCAGCCTTGAACAGGCCATCGACCTCATCGCCCTGGCCGAGCTGGTGGTATGCAACGACTCCGGCCTCATGCACGTGGCCGCCGCCCTGGACCGGCGCCTGATCGCCCTGTACGGATCGTCCTCCCCGGGCTTTACGCCGCCCCTGACCGACAAGGCCACCATCCTGCGCCTGGGCCTGCAATGCAGCCCCTGCTTCAAGCGGGAATGCCCCCTGGGCCACCTGGACTGCCTCAACAAGCTGGAGCCGACCCGGGCTCTGGACGCCTGCCTCGCCCACCTGCCATGAACCAGCTCCTCCATTTCTCCACCCCGGAAGAGGCCGAGCGGGCCTTCTACGATGCCCTGTCCTCCGGCGACACCGACGCCCTCATGGCCATCTGGTCCCAGGACGAGGAAATCGTCTGCGTCCATCCCACCGGCGTGCAGTTGACCGGAGACGGCCCCATCCGGGACAGCTGGCAGAACATCTTCGGCACTGCCCGCCTGCGGGTTCGCCCGGAGCCGGTGGCCCAGTGGCACGGCATGCTGCTCTCCATCCACCACCTGGTGGAAACCCTGTTCGTGGGCGACGATCCCGCCCCCCACGGCCCGCTCCACGTCACCCACGTCTATTCCAAGGGCGCCCACGGCTGGCGCCTGGTGAGCCGGCACGCCTCCGCCGCGGCCGAAACCAAGCCCGCCGTCGGCGAAACCGAGCAGCCCCGCACCCTCCATTGAGTTTTCGCTCCTACCTGGCCCCATCCTGGCTGCGGGGGGGCCATGCCCAGACCATCTGGCCCCTGGCCATCAAGCCCGCCCCCCTGCCCCTGCGGCGGGAACGTTGGGACACCCCGGATAGCGACTTCATCGACGTAGACCGCCTGGACGGCCCGGCCGGCAGACCCCTGCTGGTGCTTTTCCACGGCCTGGAAGGCAGCGCCCGCAGCCATTACGCCATCTCCCTCGCCCGCGCCGCCCGCGCCAAGGGCTGGCGCTTCGCCCTGCCCCACTTCCGGGGCTGCTCCGGCGAATTGAACCGCCGCCCCCGTGCCTACCACTCGGGCGATGCCGAAGAGATCGACTGGATTCTCGCCCGCCTGGCGACTGAGTCCCCGGGCGCCCCGCTTTACGCTGCCGGGGTTTCCCTGGGGGGCAACGCCCTCCTGAAATGGGCGGGGGAACGGAGCGACGAGGCCGGCCGCAAAGTCGCCGCCATCGCCGCCGTCAGCGCCCCCCTGGACCTGACCGGCTGCGGCCACCACCTGGCCCGGGGCTTCAAC
>JBLNBI010000092.1:0-3639 GCA_050259815.1 Actinomycetota bacterium
CGGTGCCGAAGAGCTTGCAGTCCTGGGGCTTCTTGACGCCCCGCAGGATGGCGCCGCATTCGCAGGCCTTGTGGTCGGGCACCGGCTTGTACTGGAGGCCGAAGCGCTTTTCGGCGTCGAAATCGGCAAAGTCCTTGCGTATCTTGAGGGCCGAATAGGGCAGGACATTGAGACCCCGCCATTCGAAGTGTTTCCTCAGTTCGAAAACCTCGGCCACCAGCTGCTGGGCCTTGAGGTTACCTTCCCGGCTCACCGCCCGGGAGAACTCGTTTTCCACCTCGGCCCGGCCTTCATTCACCTGGCGGATGAGCATCTTGATGGCCTGCATCACGTCCAGGGGCTCGAAGCCGGCGATGACCACGGGCTTCCTGTATTCCTCGGCGAAGAATTCGTAGGGCCGGCTGCCGATGATGGTGGAGACGTGGGCCGGGCCCACGAAGCCGTCCAGGGGCACCGTCCCCCACTGCCGCACCTCCGGCGATTCCAGGATGCTGGAAATTGCCGAGGGGGTAAGGACGTGGCAGCACAGCACGGAGAAATTCTTGAGGCCCAAGGCCTGGGCCTGCTTGATGGCCACCGCCGTGGGCGGCGTCGTGGTTTCGAAGCCGATGGCGAAGAACACCACCTGCTTTTCCGGGTGCTTTTGGGCGAGGGTCACCGCGTCGGCGCTGGAATAGACCATGCGGATGTCGCCGCCCCGGGCCTTGGCCTTGAGGAGGGACAGATGGTCCGAGGCCGGCACCCGCAGGCAGTCGCCGTAGGTGCACAGGGTCACGCCCTGCTCCAGGGCCAGATTGATGGCCTGGTCCACCCGGCCGATAGGCAGGACGCACACCGGGCAGCCGGGACCGTGGATCATGCGCACGTTGTCCGGCAGGAGGTCGGAGACCCCATAGCGGGAAATGGCGTGGGTATGGCCGCCGCAGAATTCCATGAAATGGTAACGGCGGTCCGGCCTCGCCTCGGCCCGGATGGCGGTGGCGAGGCCCTTGGCCACTTCGCCGTCGCGGAATTCGTCGATGTACTTCATCAGTGGGGAACCGGATTCTCTTCCTGGAGAGCGCCGCCCATCTCAGCGAAGAGGGCCAGGGTCTTCTCGGCCTCTTCCGGGTCGAGCTTGTTGAGGGCGTAGCCCACGTGGACGATCACATAGTCGCCCACCTGCACGCCCTCCACCAGGGACAGGGAAATCTCCTTCCTCACCCCGGCCAGGTCCACCACGGCGTTGTCGCCTTCACGCAGTTCGATCACCTGCGCGGGAATTGCCAGACACATCAGTTCGTCTCCTCAAACATCCTTCTTGCCACCCACCCTTGCCCCAGGGCCAGGCCACCATCGTTGGGGGGCGCCCGGCGGGCTTCCAGCAGGCGGATTCCCCGCTCTTCCAGATGGCCGCGCAGCGCTGTCATCAGCACCGCATTCATGGCGCAACCGCCGCCGCAGGCCACCATCCGGATTCCGGTCTTTTCCGCCGCCCAGGCCACCCAGTCCGCCAGTTCGGCGGCTACCGTGGCATGGAAAAGAGCTGCGCCGAAAGTCATAGATTCGCAATCGGCGAGGAAGGATAGCAGGGGTGCGAAATCCAGGACACCATCCGTTTGCATTGCGCCCTTTTCGAGAGCAGGAACCGGGCCATGGACGGCCGCCAAGCCTTCCAGCTCCATGGCCGCCTGGCCCTCGTAGCGGGCCTCCGCCCGCAGGCCCAAGAGTCCGGCGGCGGCGTCGAACAGGCGGCCGAGGCTGGAGGTGGCCGGGCAGTTGAAGCCCCTTTCCAACATTTGGTAAAGGCGCCCGCCGTCCCGTTCCGAATAGCGGCGGGAAACGAAGCCGGCAATCTCGCCACCCCGGCCGCAGGCGAACAGGGCACTGGCCGCCATGCGCCAAGGCTCCCGGGCCGCCCGGTCGCCGCCGGGCAGAAGCAGGGGTGACAGATGGCCGATACGCTCGCAACGGGCACCGTCCATGCGCAGCAACTCGCCACCCCACAGCCCGCCGTCGGGGCCGAGGCCGACGCCGTCCAGGGCGAGGCCGAGGATGGGCTCCCCGCAACCATGCTCCGCGGCGATGGCGGCGATATGGGCATGGTGATGGCCGACAGCAAAGGCCGGGATGCCCCGTCCGGCCGCGAAGGCCGCCGCCAGCCGGGTGGAGGCGAAGTCCGGGTGGAGGTCGTGGGCCACCAGGACCGGTTCGACTTCCAGGATGTCCAGCAGGTGGGCCACCGTCTCTTCCAGGAAGCCGATGGCAGCGGCGTTGTCCAGGCCGCCGATATGCTGGGACAGGAAAGCCTCCCGCCCCTTGAAGACGCAAACTGTGTTCTTGAGATAGCCGCCGAAGGCCAGCACCGTCGGGCCGTCCTCGGCCAAGGGAATGGGCACTGGCACGTAGCCCCGGGCGCGGCGGATGAGGGCGGGGCCGGAGTCGGTAGCCCGCACCACGCTGTCGTCGCAGCGCACCACGATATCCCGGTCATGGAGCAGGAAGGCGTCAGCGATGCCGGACAGGCGTTCCAGGGCTTCCTCGTTGCCGGTCACCAGGGGCTCGCCGTGGGGATTGGCGCTGGTCATGACCAGGAGCAGGGGATGGGGCTCCGCCAGCCAGGCAGTGCCGGCGGGACGGCCGGCGGCCTCATGCCAGAGGAGGAGATGCAAGGGCGTGGCAGGCACCATGGCGCCGAGCCAGGCAAGGCCGGGGGCAATGCCGGGCAGTTCCGACCCGCCCTTGGGGCAGAGGACGATGGGCGCTTCCCGACTCGTCAGCAGCGCGGCTTCGCCAACGCCGACAGCGGCCAGTCCCGCCAGGGAGGCCGGGTTCAAGGCCATGACGGCGAAAGGCTTCTCCTCCCGGTGCTTCCTCTGGCGCAGCTCGGCCACGGTGGCGGCGTTGCGGGCGTCGCAGGCAAGGTGGAATCCTCCCTGGCCCTTGATGGCAACGATGCTTCCGGCTTGCAGGAGGCGCAGGGTTTCGGCAAGGGGGTCGCCGGCGACGGGCCGACCGGCGGGGTCCAGCAAGGACAGCCGGGGGCCGCAGTCCGGGCAGGCGGTGGTTTCGGCATGGAAGCGGCGGTCGGCCGGATCGGCGTATTCCCCGGCGCAGGGCTGGCAGAGAGGGAAGTTTTCTAGGCTGGTCCGGGCCCGGTCATAGGGAATGCCCCGGCTCACCGTATAACGGGGGCCGCAATGGGTGCAGGTGGTGAAGGCGTAGCGCCAGCGCCGGCTGCCAGGGTCGAGAATGTCGGCGATGCAGTCGGGGCAGATGGCGGCATCGGGGCCGATGGCGGTGGTCAGAATTCCACCGCCGCTTTCCAGGATGGCGAAGCTTTGGTTTCCAGGCTTCGCGGCCACCGCCAGGGATTCAATACCGTCGATCCGGGCCAGGCGCGGCGCTTCCCGGGGCAGGCGCTCCGAAAAGTCCTCAAGCGCTTTGGCAGGCCCCTGAATCTGGATTTCCACGCCCTCGGCGTCGTTCCTCACCCACCCGTCCAGGCCCAGCTCCCGGGCCAGGCGCCAGACGTAGGGACGAAAACCCACCCCCTGCACGAGGCCGCGAACGCGAAGGATTAACGAGGGCATATCGGAAAATCTTGGCAGAAAGGACTGCTGACGAGGAGCGTAAGCTTAAGCCACTCAGCCCGCGGAT
>JBLNBI010000093.1:0-10734 GCA_050259815.1 Actinomycetota bacterium
AGCCGGGAAGGCACCCTGCTCCTGGCCGCCGATTACATGCTGGACGCCACCTTGATCCGGCAGATTCAGGAATACTCAGAACGGGAAGGCATCCAGATCGTGCTTCATATCCGCAGTGACAGGAGATAACCATGCGCCGCATCATGCTGGTGGATGACGAAACAAATATTCTGAAGGCGCTGCAGCGGCTCGTGGTCCGTGCCATGCCGGACACCAAGGTGGAAATTTTCGAAGATCCCAAGGCCGCCTTGGCCAGGATGTCCGAAATGGGTTTCGACCTGGTGGTGTCCGACTATCGCATGCCCGTGATGGACGGCGTTTCTTTCCTGTCGGAAGTGAAGCAGGTCCAGCCGGATACGGTCCGGCTGGTGCTTTCGGCCCAGGCCGACATGCGGGCCTTGGTGGAGGCCATCAACCGGGCTGAGATATTTCGCTTTCTCGCCAAACCCTGGGATGACGAAGAACTTGTCGCTACCCTGCGGGCGGCCCTGGTCAGGCGCGATGCCGTCCTCGAGGAACGCCGCCTGGCGGACGAGCAGCGGGTCGCCCGGGGGGAAATGACGCCGGCCGAGATGGCGCTGCGCCGCCTGGAAGAGGAGGAGCCGGGCATCTCCCGGGTCGATTGGACGCCCGGGGGCGGCATCACCGTCGAAGAATGGCCGGTGGAACAGGTCGTCCCGCCCGGCCCGAGAAGACGCTGAGCGCCAATCTGACCAACAGGAGGGCCTAGTGACTCACAGGCTACGAAGCATGTTCGGCCAACCGGGTTTCTCGGTGCTGGCCGCCATCGTCGGGGTGCTGGCCTTCAATTGGCCTTTTCCGGAACTGGTGGGGGCCCAGGGAGAGTACTCCCTCTTCATCTATTTCTTTGGCGCCTGGGCAGGAGCCATCCTGGTAGCCTTCCTGATTTCCAGGACAGTGTCGGATCCGGAGGAGCAGAAAGGCCAGAACGATGCTTAGCCCGATACTGGTCATCGCCGCCCTGGCAGTCTACATGGTGCTGTTGTTTGCGCTGGCCGCCTGGGCGGAAAGGAAGAGTCCGGCTGCCAACGCGCTTACCGACAGCCCCCTGGTCTATGTCCTTAGCCTGGGTGTCTTCTGCACTTCCTGGACTTTCTATGGCAGCGTCGGCGTGGCGGTACGCTCTGGCCTGCTGTACCTGGCGGTCTACCTGGGCCCTACCCTGGCCTGGTTGCTGGGCTGGACGTTGACCCGCCGTCTCGCCCGGTTCACGGCGGAGCACCGGGTCAGCAACCTGGGAGATCTTCTGGCGGCCCGCTATGGCCGCACGCCCGGGCTGCCGGCCCTGGCTACCCTGCTGGCGTTGTTGGCCATCAACCCCTATATCGCCCTGCAGCTGAAATCCATCCTGTCCACCTTCAACCTCATGGTCGGCAAGGGTCTGGGCCAGCATTGGGCGGTTGCCGGGGGGGCGGTGGACTTCCTGGTCGTGGGTTTCGTCGCCGTAATCACCTTGATTTTCGGCCTGCGGCAACTGGACCCTACCCAAAGGCAGCGGGGCATCGTCCTCATGCTGGCTGTCCAATCCGTGGTCAAGCTGGCAGCCTTCCTGGCTGTCGGGATTTTCGTCACCTATGGCCTGTACGACGGTCTCGGCGATATTTTCCGACAGGTAGCCACTCACCCCGAGGCCACCGGAATGTGGCACACCGGTAGTTCCCAATGGTATTCGACCTTCCTGACCTGGCTGATCCTGTCCATCTGTGCAAGTCTCTTTCTGCCACAGCAGTTCCACATCACCATCGTCGAACTACCGCGCATTTCCCTGTTGCGCCCAGCCATGTGGGGCCTGCCCTTATATCTCCTGGCCATTACCTTCTTCGTCTATCCCATCGCGGCCGCCGGCCTGCTCAATGACTACCCGGTGTCCGCTGCCGACACTTACGTCCTGGCCCTTCCGATCGACCATGCAAGCCCGTGGCTAGCCGTCGTGGTGTTCATCGGCGGCTTCTCGTCGGCGGTCGGCATGATCGTGATCTGTTCCATGACCCTGTCGGTGATGGTAGCCAACAACCTGGTCATGCCCTTGACGGAGGGGCGATCCATCTTCAAGGGCATTCGGCGCCATGGCCTGGCAGTCCGCCGAGTTGCCGTGGTCTGCATCGTCGTGGCGGGCTATTTCTTCCAGCGTGCCGTCGGCGAATCCTACTTCCTGGTGGGCTTGGGGCTTATCGCCTTTGCCGGTGCGCTGCAGTTCGCACCAGCCATCCTGGGCGGCATGTTCTGGCATGGCGCGAGCCGCACCGGCGCCCAATGGGGCCTCTCCGCCGGATTCGCGGTATGGGCCTACACCCTGTTCCTTCCCGCCATGGCCAAGAGTGGCTGGCTTCCCCCGACCGTGCTGCTGGAGGGGCCCTTCGGCCTGTCCTTCCTGCGGCCCGAAGCCCTCTTCGGCTTGTCCTCCGTGGATCCCCTTACCCAAGGCGTCTTCTGGTCCCTCTTGGTCAATATCGGAGGTCTCATTCTTGGTTCCTGCTGGCGGCCGGTGGAGGATGGGGAGCGCCAGGCGGCACTGGAATTCCACGACGGCAACTCCATCGTTCCCAGCGGCGTCGGCGGACAGGGGGATCCGGCTGCCGTGGACCTGGATGAGAAGTTGGGCCGCCTGCGTGGAATCCTCACCCAGTTCCTGTCGGCGCCGCAAACCGTGGTCCTGATCGACGATGCCCTTGCCAAGCAGCATCTCCTGGGCCGCCGCCGGATATCCCACCTGGAGTTGATGCGCTTTCTTGAGTCAGTGGAAACTGCCCTGTCGGGCGCTGTTGGAGCCGCCGCCGCCCACGCCGCGATGCGGCAGAGTGCTCTTGTCTCCAGCCGGGAATCCAAGGAAATCGCCCGCATCTACAGCCGCATTCTGACCGACCTCAATCTCTCCCCGGAGGAGTTGCGGCGACGGGTGGACTATTACCAGGAGCGCAACGAAATCATCAACCGCCATGCGGCCGAACTGGCCGAAAAAGTTGACGCCCTCGAACAGGAAGTGGCGGCCAGAACCCAGGCAGAGGGGGCTTTGCGGGAAAGCGAGAAGCGCTTCCGGAGCATGGCGGATTCAGCCCCCGTGCTCATCTGGATGTCGGAACGGGATGGAGGCCGTTCCTATTTCAACCAGGCCTGGCTGGCCTTCACCGGCCGCTCCTTGGCCCAGGAATTGAGGCACGGCTGGCTGGAAAGCATGGCTGCCGAGGACCGCAATGCCTGGGAGAACGCCGTGGCATCGGCTGTGTCCGGCTCCCGCCCGTATAGCCTGGAATACCGTCTGCGCCGCCACGACGGCTGTTACCGCTGGATCGCCGAACACGGCTCCCCCCGGCTGTCGGCGGAAGGAAATGTGGTCGGATTCATCGGTTCCTGCCTCGACATCTCCGACATGAAGGCGGCAGCCGATGCCCTGCGCCGATCCCGCGATGAGCTGGAAAACCTGGTGGCGGAACGCACTGCAGCGCTGACGGCTTCCAATACAGCCCTCCATTCCGAGGTGGAGCAACGCCGGCAGGCAGAGGAATCCCTGCTCAGCAGCTACGCTGAGCTGAAGCATATGAATGAAAGGCTGGCCGAAGCCCAAAGCCAACTTCTCCAGTCCGAGAAGATGGCTTCCATCGGCCAGCTGGCGGCTGGTGTAGCCCATGAGATCAACAATCCCATCGGCTTCGTGAACTCCAACCTGGTGACGCTCCGCGGCTATGTGGACGATCTGCTCAGTCTGGTCGACGCCTACCGAAAGCTCGAAGATGATCCGGGCAATCCGGAGGCCGTTACCGTAGCCCGCAGCCAGAGAGAATCCGTGGACCTGGAATACCTGCGGGAAGATATCCCGTCCCTGATGCGGGAGACCCTTGAAGGCATCCAGCGGGTACGCCAGATCGTCAAGGACCTCAAGGATTTCTCCCACGTGGACAAGGCCGAGTGGCAGGAGGCCGACCTCCACGCCGGCCTGGACAGCACCCTCAACGTCGTCTGGAACGAGCTCAAGTACAAGGCACAGGTGGTCAAGGAATATGGTGACCTGCCCCTGGTTTCCTGCATCCCCTCCCAGCTCAACCAGGTATTCATGAACCTCCTGGTCAATGCGGCCCATGCGATCCCGGAAAGGGGCACCATCACCATCCGCACGGGGGGCGAAGGGGAATGGGTCTGGGTGGAGATTGCCGACACCGGCAAGGGTATTTCCCCCGAAGTCCTCAACCGCATCTTCGAGCCCTTCTTCACCACCAAGCCGGTGGGCGTCGGTACGGGCCTTGGGCTATCCGTTTCCTACGGCATCATCAAGAAACACGGCGGGCGCATCGACGTGCAGAGCGAGGTCGGCCAAGGCACGGCCTTCCGGGTTTGGCTTCCCGTGAGCCATCAGGAAGCGCCGGAGGCGACGGTCTAGTCGTTATCGATCCTGGCTTGCGCAACGGACGGGGAAGCAGCTATGCCGACAGTTCCACATAGAACGTAGCGCCCTCCCCCGGCCGGCTTTCTGCCCAGACATTCCCCTTCATCCGGCTGACCGCCTTCTTGACCAAAGCCAGGCCGATCCCGTTTCCCGGATATTCGCTGTAGGTGTGGAGGCGCCGGAATATCTCGAAAATCCGGTCGCGGTAGACCATGTCGAAGCCTATGCCGTTGTCCCGCACCCAGAACCGAAAACAGCCTTTTCGCGGCTCTCCGCCGATCTCGATAATCGGCGCATTGTTCCCGCCGGAGTACTTGAGGGCGTTGCTCAGAAGGTTGTGGAGCACCTGGGCCAGGTCAAACGGGTCCGCCTGCACCTCGACGGATGGCAGGTTCAGGCGGATTTCGGCACCCTTTTGCCGAATTTCCTCGCCCAGGTCGTGGAGGACGGCGTGGAACGCGGCCCGGAGGTCGACCCATTGCAGGTTCACGTTCTGCTGTTCCACCTGGGCATGGGCCAGCAGGTCGTCCACCAGGGTCGTCAGGCGCGCCGAGTTCTGTTGTATGAATCCCAGGAATTGCAGGCCGTCGTCGTCCAGTTGGTCGCGGCAACGCTTTTCCAGCAAGCTGCTGAAGCTGTTGATTCGCCCGAGGGGGGCCTTCAGGTCATGGGAGGCGGCGTAGGTGAAGGCCTGCAGCTCCTTGTTGGCCGCGGCGAGCCGAATCTTGGCGCGCAGCCGGTCGATACCGAAGGCCAGATTGTGGGCGAGGTGTTCCAGTAGCCCGACCTCCTCGGTACTAAACGCGTCCGGTTCGGTCGAATAGATAGTCAAGGCGCCCAGGACAACGCCCTCGATCTGCAGGGGAAGCCCGAGTATCGATCGGTAACCCCGCTTCATCGCTTCGTCACGCCATGGCAACGGAGAGGAAGGGGCGTCCGCAGCGTTCAGGGCAGTCTCCGGCTTGCTGGTGCGGATAGCCGTCCCGGTGGGGTTGCGGCCCGCCGCGGTGTCTGCCCAGAAAATCTGGAGACTGTCCAGGTAGCCGCTGTCATCCCCCGCCCGGGCGACGGGACGTACCGTCTTTTGGCTGTCCTGCCCGGGAAAACCGACCCAAGCCATCCTGTAGCCCCCTTGCCTGACGATGAGTTGGCAAATGTCGGTGAGCAGGCTGTCTTCCTGCTCCGCACGGAGCAGCACGGTATTCAGGTCGTTCAAGAGCTGCAAGGTGCGGTTCAGGCGCTGCAGTTCCGCCTCGGCGCGCATCCGTTCGGTGACGATGCGGCTGATGCCGAAGATGCCGACGACGGATTTCCCGTCATCACCGACGACCGGCCATTTGCTGGTGCTGACCCAGCCGGGCACGCCGGCTTCGTCGTAATAGGGATCGACCCGGTCGATGAGCGGAATCCCGTCCCGGAATATGGGCAGCTCTTCTTCGTAGTAGATCCGTGCCGTGTCTTCCGGAAAGACCTCGAGATCATGCTTGCCGGTCATGTCCCGCCAATCCTCGTGTCCGGTGATCCGGGCCAGGGTCTGGCTGCAGAAGCGGAAGCGGCTGTCCTGGTCCTTGAAATAGATGAAATCCGAGGTGTTTTCCAGCAGGGTGACGAAGTCGCGGTTCAAGGACTTGAGCGCGCGCTCTCCCCGCTTGCGGGCGCTAATGTCCCGGACGAAAACCAAGGCGCCCGTCTCTCCATCGAAGCAATAGGGAACGGCCCTCACCTCCACCTCGACCGGCGCGCCATCAAGTCGCAGGAAAGTCTCTTCGATGAGGGACGCAGTGAACTTCTGCTCATACAACTGATTTATCCGTTCCTGGACCAGCCGGCGATGATCGGGATGGACCCGTTCAAGTACCGGCAACTCCAGCAACTGATCGATCGACGTGGCACCGAACAGTCTCAGGGCTGCCGGATTCGCATAGGCGATGTGCTCCTGGACGGTGACGAATATGGCATCGGGGGCGTGTTCGGCAACAGCGGATAACTGAGCGTCGTTGTGAGGATTCGGCATCGGGTAACGGTCATGGCAAGCGGGTTTGGCAACGCAAGCAAAATGCCATGCGGACATTACAGACCCTGCGGCCGCAATGCAATTCGATGCCGTAAGAGGGAGAGGACTGGGGGCGGCTAATAGGGATAGACCAACTGCCATCCTTCCGGGCAATACTGGGTGTTGGGATAGTACTGGCCGACCGAACGGCAGAAATACTGAGCGTTCGCAGGTACGGCGGGAGGGGGCGGCGCGACCGCAGGCGCCACGGCGTAGGCCGGGGGCGATGGAGCGGGAGCGGGGTCGGACAAGGCCGCACCCACGGCAAGGCCGATGATCCCCAGGGCGATTGCGGGCCCTACCCAGTCGGAGCCATGGTCCCGCTTATGCTCGTAACGGGGGCCGGGATTGTAAGGACGATGCCCCCAATCGGCGAAGGCGTTTCCGGTTAGGCAGCCCACCAACGTCAGGGCGATTGCGGTCTTGGTCAGCTTGTTCATTTTCTTCCTCCGTTGCTTCCATGACCACATAACGACCGGTAGGCATTCCTGCTTACGCGGAGTTGTAACGAGAGGTATCAGGCCGAGAGCGGGTTTTGAGTCTCGTTGCCTGCATCGAACGAAAAATGCCCCTTGGATTATTTGATTGGCATTAAGTTTCCCGGAGTGACGCCGTTATTGGATCACAGCCAATGAGCCATGGAGAAAATGGATGAAGGGAGACATGATCGGCGCCAACTTGTTGGGGCAGTCGGAGCAATTCAAGGCGGTCCTGAAGCAAATCCGTCGTTTTGCCAATGTGGGTGCCACCGTCCTCATTTCGGGGGAGAGCGGCACCGGCAAGGAACAGGCCGCCCGGGCGCTGCACTACCTGGGCGAGCGCAGTGGAAAACCATTCGTTCCGGTCAATTGCGGCTCCCTGTCGGAAGGCCTTGCCGAGAGCGAACTGTTCGGCCATGAACGGGGAGCATTCACCGATGCCAAGAGCGCTTCCGATGGCCTGATCGGCGAAGCCGATGGCGGGACCCTCTTCCTCGATGAAATCGACGGTCTGCGTCCCAAGGCCCAGACCGCCCTGTTGCGCTTTCTCCAGGATCGCACCTACCGCAGGCTCGGCGGCGGCGCCCTGCGCCATGCGGACGTGCGGATCATCGCCGCCACCAACGGCGACCTGGAACAACTGAGCCAGGCGAAACAGTTCCGCCTCGACCTGTATTACCGTCTCAACGTGCTCAAGTTGCATATGCCATCCCTGCGGGATCGCGGCGACGATGCCCTGGAGATGGCCAAGGCCTTCATCCGGCGCCTGGAGTACCAATATCGCATGCCGGCCAAGCGGCTGCACCCGGAAGCCGTCGACTTCATCCGCGGCTACGAGTGGCCCGGCAACATCCGGGAATTGGAAAACGTGCTGCACCGGGATTTCCTGATGAGCGAGTCCGACGAAATCCGGCTGACCGAGGCGCGGGCGAATTGGACGGCGGTAGCCCAGGCGAAGACCCTTTTCGCCAAGACATGCAACTCGTTCAAGGAAGCCAAGGCACGCACGGTGGCGGAGTTCGAGCGGTCCTACGTCCGCGAACTGCTGACCCTTACCCAGGGCAATCTCTCCGCGGCCGCCCGGCTTGCCGGCAAAGAGCGCAGCGCCTTCGGCAAGCTGGCGCGGAAATACGGGATAGCCTCATGCAGCCACGAGGCCGATGCCAATGAGGCCCCTGCCTGAGGGGATGACCGGATGACGGCGGTGGGCACATAAGTCCTTGCTCTCTTTTCCGACACGGGGCAACCTGTGCACCGCTATTGTCCCGCGTATCCGAGGCCATGGATTCCCAAGTGATCGAACTGGCTGCCGCCGCCATCCTGAACTACGTCCAGCAGCATCCCAATAGTGCCGATACGGCCGAGGGCATCCACGCCTGGTGGATCGATTGGGATGGCCGTATCGAAAGTCCGCTGGTGACCGAGCGGGCACTCGAATATCTGGAAAGCCAGCACCTGATGGAGAAGATTTCCATCGGCAATCGCCTGCTCTGGCGCAGGCCGCGGCAAGCCGACTAGGCGGCTATCCCCCTCCCCTAACGCATCAAACCGACGCCGCGCGGCCCCCTAAGGGCCCGAGCGCTCCCGATTTCCTTGTCTTTCTTGCGGGCATGCCTATTGGGTATCGCCCTTCCCCTCGCTGCGTGCCGACGGGGCAAATTCGTCCCACCTGGGATGGCTTCGCCGCAGGTGGTCGCCAAAGGCCCTTTCCCTTGTCCTGGCGGGGATCTCTCCCCGGTTTCCCGAATGGCCCCTGGGAAGAAATGGACCCAGGGGCAAGGATGCGCGCGCAATGCAAGATAAAAACCCATTAATAAACAGTGGTATGCGCTTTTTATTTGCCTGGCATGAACCTTGAATAAGGAACCGCACATTCGCATTTCTCGCCTCGGTTCTGGCAGTGCAACGGAGAAACATCCTTCGCACGGGGCAGCACGGGAACACCAGTGCATGCAGGCGTGATTCAGGCCCCCGGCCTTAGGGACGGTGTGGCGTTTTTGTCCAAACTTTGGAGCTAGCACTATGTTGGGGAGCATTCAAGACAAGCTGTTGCGGGTTCGACCGCCTCGGGTACGCATTACCTATGATGTGGAAACCGCCGGGGCGATCGAGAAGAAGGAATTGCCTTTCATCGTCGGCATCTTCGCCGACCTGTCCGGGGACCTGGATCCGGACAAGCCGTCTCCTGCCCCGTTGCGGGAAAGGAAGATGACGGAGATCGACCGGGACAACTTCAACGATCTGATGAACAAGATCAAGCCCCGGGTCGCCCTGGGCAAGATCAAGAACGTGCTGGAAGTGCCCACCGATCCGACTGCGCCCCCGACTACCCTGGGTGGCGCCATCGTGTTCTCCAGCCTGGACGATTTCTCCCCCGCCGCGGTGGTGGAGAGGATTCCTGCGCTGAAGAAGCTCTTCGATTCCCGCAAGACCATCCGCAAGCTGCAGGCCAAGGGCGAAGGCAGTACGCCGGTGCAGCAGTTCTTCGAAAAGGCATTGAACGACGCCGCGCTCCAGGCTTCCCTCAAGGGCGCCTTTGACGGCAAGAAGGCTGAAGAACTTGGTGGCATCCCGTTGCCCGACGACGTAGACGCCATGCTCAAGGGCTACTACACCGATGGCGAAGGCGTCGAGGATGCCGACCGCAAGAAGGCCGCCTCCGAGCTGGCCGGCGAGTTCTACCTGGAGCTCCTGGCCGACCTGCCCGCCGACCACCTGACCGGTGCCGCCGCCTTCATGGACGATAGGGTGACCACCATCGACGCCCGGATCAGCAGGCAACTGGCCGAGGTGATGCACGCCGAGAGCTTCCAGAAGGTGGAAGCCACTTGGCGCGGCCTGCACTATCTTGTCTCCCGCACCGAGACCGGCGCCATGCTCAAGCTGCGGGTGCTCGACGCTTCCAAGAAGGACCTGGACGACGACCTCAACAAGGCCGTGGAATTCGACCAGAGCGGCCTCTTCAAGATGATCTACGAGGCCGAGTACGGCACCTTCGGCGGCGCTCCCTACAGCCTGCTCGTGGGTGATTACGAATTCGGCCGCACCCCGGACGAAATCCGCCGCCTGGGCAAGATCGCCGAGGTCGCCGCCGCGGCCCATGCCCCGTTCATCGCCGCCGCCGACGCCAAGCTCTTCGACCTGACCAGCTTCGGCGACCTGCCCAAGCCCCGGGACCTGCAGAAGATCTTCGAGACCGACGAACTCATCGAATGGCGGGCCTTCCGCGAGTCCGAGGATTCCCGGTACGTCACCCTGACCCTGCCCAAGGTGCTGCTGCGGCTGCCCTACGGCACCGACATGCGTCCGGAAGCCACCAAGGAATTGCCGAGCCCCAAGGCCCGCCGCGTCCCCGTGCCGGCCGAAGGCTTCGTCTACGAGGAGCTGAAGTCCCCGCTGCCTAGCGAAGACTCGAAGGCTTTCCTGTGGGGCAACCCCGCCTTCATCCTGGCCGAGCGCATCACCAACGCCTTCTCCCTGTACGGCTGGACCGCCGCCATCCGCGGCGTGGAAGGCGGCGGCCTGGTGGAAGGCCTGCCGGTCTACACCTACACCTCCGACCAGGGCGACGTGGACATGATCTGCCCGACCCAGGTGTCGATCACCGACCGGCGCGAGAAGGAGCTGAACGACCTGGGCTTCATGGCCATCTGCCACGCCAAGAAGAGCAACAAGGCGGCGTTCTTCGGCGGCCAGACCACCAACAAGCCCAAGCGCTACATCTCCGACCTGGCCAACAGCAACGCCCAGATCTCGGCCATGCTGCCCTACATCCTGGCGGCGTCCCGGTTCGCGCACTACAT
>JBLNBI010000094.1:0-5135 GCA_050259815.1 Actinomycetota bacterium
GGTGGCGATCTGCTGGGCATCGACGGAATGGGCGCCGTTCTGGGCTGTGGCCGGCGTTTTGCCGGTCAGGGCGCCCGGGGTGCCCAGGAAGAGGTACAGGGAAATGGCGACGGCAGGCACCAGGAGGCCCACCACGCCGGCCACCAGGGGCCGCCGCAGCAAGGAGCCCGTGGCAGGGGGGGCGGCGGATTCGGAAAGGTCCTCCAGGGCGCGGCGCTCCAGTTCCTCCCGGGCCTTTTCATAGGCGGCGGCGTCGATGGCGCCGGCCGCCCTGTCCCGCTCCAGTTCGGCCCGCTGCTCCCGTAGCACGGCCAGATTCAGCTCCCGGACCTTGGCGGTGCCGGCATGGCGGGCGGAATCCCGCCACAGGGGATAGAGGACGGCCGCCAGCACGGCGACCAGCAGCAAACCGGCGATGACGATGAATAGAGTCATGCCTTCTCCTTTACGTCGCCGTCCAGCAGGCTTTCCGCCCGGGCCCGCTCCTCGGCGGACAGCGGGGCGGCGGCGGTCTTGCGGCGGCGATTCAACTTGACGAACAACATGCCGAGCCCGCCCGCGAACAGGACAAAGGGCCCGCCCCAGAGCAGCCAGGTGGTGCTCTTGACCGGGGGGCGATAGAGGACGAAATCGCCGTAGCGCTGCACCATGAAATCGATGACTTCCTTGTCGGACTGGCCCCGCTTCAGCATTTCCCGGACCTGGTTCTTCAGGTCGATGGCCAGTTCGGCGTGGGAATCGGCCAGGTTCTGGTTTTGACAGACCAGGCAGCGCAATTCTTCCGCCAGCTTCTGGACCCGGGCCTCCAGGGCCGGATCCTCCACGGCGGGGACCGCCTCGCCGGCCTGGGCAAACCCGGCGCCGAAGACCAGCCAGAAAATCAAAAACAATTTACGCACCATTGAGCTCCTTGACGAGCGGGATGATCTTTTCCTTGACGACCGCCTCGGTCACCGGACCGATGTGCTTCATGCGGATGGTTCCCGTCTTGTCGATGATGAAGGTTTCCGGCACCCCGTAGACGCCGTAGTCGATGCCGATGCGGCCGTCCCGGTCCCAGGCGGAGAGCACATAGGGATTGCCGTGCTCGGCGAGCCAGGCCATGCCGCCCTCGCGCTCGTCCTTGTAGTCCAGGCCGACGATGGGCACCACCCCGTGGCGGGACAGTTCCATGAGCACCGGGTGCTCCTGGCGGCAGGACACGCACCAGGAGGCCCAGACGTTGAGCAGCCAGACCTTGCCCCGGAAGTCCTCCGGGGAGACGGTGGCCTCCGGCTTGTGCAGCTGGGCCACCTTGAACGCCGGGGCCGGCTTGCCGATGAAGGGGGAAGGCACTTCCCGGGGGTTGAGGCGCAGGCCCACGGCCAGGAATCCGACCAGGACCACGAAGACGCCCAGGGGCAGGAGGAAGCGACGCATGGCCCCTACCTCACGCCCGCTCGGCCGCTGCGCCCGCCGGGGCGCCCGCTTCCTTGCGGGCGGCGATGCGGTAGCGCCGGTCGGAAATGGCCAGGATGCCGCCGAAGGCCATCAGCAGGCAGCCCCACCAGATCCAGTCCACCAGGGGCTTGTGCTGGATGCGGACGATCCAGGTTTCCTGGTCGATGGCTTCGCCCAGGGAAACGTACAGGTCCCGGAAGAGGCCGGTGTCGATGGCCGCCTCGGTCATGGGCATGCGCTGGACGGCGTAGATGCGCTTTTCCGGCTCCATCATCTTGACCACGCTGCCGTTGCGGCTCACCTCGATACGGGCGCGGGCGGCAATGTAGTTGGGGCCGCTGATTTCCTCGATGCCCTTGAAGGTGAAGGTGTAGCCCCCCACGGCGGTGCTGTCGCCGGTCGCCATGCGGACGTCGGCGGCGGACTCGAAGCTCTTCACCATGGTGACGCCCAGGATGAAGACACCCACCCCGGCGTGTGCGAGCAGCATGCCCCACTGGGCCCGGGGCACCGAGGCCAGGCGGGCGCCCAGGCCGGCGGAACCGCCCCGCACCCGCACCCAGAGCTGGACCGCGCTGGCGCCGATGACCCAGAAGCCCAGGAAGAGGCCGAAGGCGGTCGCAGCCGACCACTGGCCGAAGAGGAAGGGCACGGCTACCGCGGCAGCGGCCAGGGCAGCCGCCATCCACTTGAGGGCAGCGGGGAAATCGGCCTTGCGGGCGGCTTTCCAGCTGGCGAAGGGACCGATGCCGATGAGGGCCACCAGGGGCACCATCAGGGGCACGAATACGGCCTCGAAGTAGGGAACGCCGACGGAAATCTTGCCCAGGTCCAGGGCGTCCAGGAAGAGCGGGTAGAGGGTGCCGATAAGCACGGCGCCTCCTGCCACGGACAGCAGGACGTTATTGACCAGGAGCAGGGATTCCCGGGAAACGATCTCGAAGTTGCCCCCCAGGCCCACCTTGGGAGCGCGCCAGGCGAACAGGGTCAGTGAGGCGCCGACCACCACCGCCAGGAAGGTCAGCACGAAGATGCCGCGCTTGGGATCGGTGGCGAAGGCGTGAACCGAGGTCAGGACGCCGGAACGGACCAGGAAGGTGCCGAGGAGCGACAGGGAGAAGGCCAGGATGGCCAGCATCACCGTCCAGTTCTTGAAGCTGCCGCGCTTTTCGGTGACCGCCAGGGAGTGCATGAGGGCGGTGCCTACCAGCCAGGGCATGAAGGAAGCGTTTTCGACGGGGTCCCAGAACCACCAGCCGCCCCAGCCCAGCTCGTAATAGGCCCACCAGGAGCCGAGGGCGATGCCCAGGGTCAGGAAGGTCCAGGCCACGGTCGTCCAGGGCCGGGACCAGCGGGCCCAGGCGGCGTCCAGGCGGCCGGAAATGAGGGCCGAGATGGAGAAGGCAAAGGCCACCGAGAAGCCCACGTAGCCCATGTAGAGCATGGGCGGATGGAAGGCCATGCCCGGGTCCTGGAGGAGCGGGTTGAGGTCGGCGCCGTCCGGGGCCGCCGGCAGCATGCGCTCGAAGGGGTTGGAGGCGAAGAGCAGGAAGGCGATGAAGCCGATGCTGATGAGGCCCATGACCGACAGCACGGTGGTCACGTTCTCGGTGGGCAGGCGGCGGCTGAAGAGGCTCACGGCCACGGCCCACAGGCCCAGGATGAAGACCCACAGGAGCATGGAGCCCTCGTGCCCGCCCCAAACGGCGGCCACCTTGTAGAAATTGGGAAGCAGGGTGTTGGAGTGCTCGGCCACGTAACGGACCGAGAAATCGTTGCCCAGGAAGGAAGCCATCAGGCAGCCGAAGGCGATGGCCAGGCAGGCGAACTGGGCCTGGGCAGTGGGCCGCGCCAGGGACATCAGCTGCCGGTCGCCGCGGATGACGCCGGCCAGGGGAAGGAAACCTTGCACCAGGGCAAGGGCGAAGGCCATGATCAGGGCGAAGTGCCCGAGTTCAGGGATCATATTGGGAACAACTCCAGGGTGGATACCCCTGGGCAAGCAAGAAGGATTCCAGAAAACGGCCCGGCCGGTGCCGCCCCCGGCTGGCGAGGCTCAGTACTTCAGGATGACGTTGGCGCTGCCGGGGTTGGCGCCCACATAGCCGATGGCCCCCGGGGTGCGGCGGACGAAGTCCATCACCTCCTGGTCGCTGAGCAGGACCGGCGGCGGCGCCACCCCTTCCCGGAAGGCCTTGCGGGTCCAGATGGCGTTGTAGCGGTCCGGGTCCATGCGCACCACCTTGTAGAGGAAATCCCCCTGCACGGCGCCGTTATCCACGGGCACCAGGCGCCGGGAGCCGGAGAACTGCATGTTGCCCGTGAAAATCTGCTTCACTTCCTCCGGCGCCACATTCACGGTGAGGTGGGCGATGACGTAGCCGTCGGCCCGGGCGCCGAGGGCAGCCAGGGCTGCGGCGGCGAGAAGGGTTTTCCGGATGGCCATGGCGTCCTTTGTCAGAAACGGATGGAGTACTGGACGCGGGCCTCGTTGTAGCGATCGTTGGCCACACCCAGGTCCCGCTGGTCCGTATTGGCGAATTCGAATTTCAGGGCTGCCCGGGGATCCAGGTCGTAGCGCAGGCCCAGGACACCCCGGCGGTAGGAGCGGCCATAGTACTGGCTCAGGAAGTAATTGTCCTGCTGATTGAGCTGGGCGGTTTCGAACCGGGCATAGGGGGTGAAGGCGCCCCAGCCGTAGCCGGCCTGGACATAGCCGGCCCGGCTGCGGTGCAGGCCGCTGCGGCCGGAAAGATCCCGATTGCCGAAATGGAAGTATTCCGCCAGGACTTCCCAATGGTTGGCCTGGTAAACGCCGTAGCCGCCGACCATGGCGACCCGGGTGCGGTTGGATACGGCCGCATCGTCCTCGATGGTGCTGCGCAGGCCATGGAGCCCCACGCGCAGCCCATCTACCGCCCCCGGTTCCAGCCAGGCGTTCAAGCCGGTGGTATAGGCGGTGTCCCGGCGGCCCCAGGCCATGGGGTTGAGGGTCCGCCGGCCGGCGTCGGTCTCGATGCGCTGGGCGTTGCCGCCGTAGACGTCATAGCCGAACTGTCCGACCCCCACCGGTATTGAACCACTCAACCAAGTGCCGACCGTGTGGGCGGGAAGGATTCCGCCCCGATCCTCAAAATCGAGAAAGCGGGGCCGGGAGATGGAAGTCTGCAACTGGGCGCCGTGGTGGTAGGCGTTGTTCCAGTAGCCGTAGGGAGTATGGAAACGGCCCAGCCAGACCGTGGCGGCGTCGCTGAAGGCATAGCCGAGCTGGGCGCGCTCCAGGTCGGCCTCGGTATGGCCGTCGTCGCCCACTTCGAAAGTCAGTTCGACCAGGCTGCGCACCCGATCGCCGAACTGGGGAGTCAGGTAGAGGTCGAGATTGCCGACCCCGAAGCCCTTGCGGCCCCGGCCGAAAACCGGATTGTTCTCGCCACTGTAGCCGGCGCCCACGTCGGCGAAGCCCCGCAACAGGGTGCTGTCCTCCAGGACGCGGCGGGAAAGGCCGGCGCCCAGTTGCCCCACCTGGCGCTCCAGGGCCTCGACCCGGGCTTCCTGATCGGCGGCGGGCGCAGCGCCCTGGACCGTAGCGCCCTGCTCCAGGCGCTGGACCTTGGCGGACAGCTCATCGATGAGCTGCATGCTCCGTTCGAGTTTTTTTTACAATTACCGGATGCGGGCGGCGTCATCCGCCAGGG
>JBLNBI010000095.1:0-8029 GCA_050259815.1 Actinomycetota bacterium
CGTTGGCGAGCGCCCCCAGCAGCTCTTCCAGGTCGCCGTCCATGATGGCGGCGATTTTGTAGAGGGTGAGGTTGATGCGGTGATCGGTCACCCGCCCCTGGGGGAAGTTGTAGGTGCGGATTCGCTCGGAGCGGTCGCCGGAGCCGATCAGGCTCTTGCGGGTACTGGCGATGGCATTCTGCTGGGCCCGCACCTGGACGTCCTTGATCCGCGCCGCCAGCACCCGCATGGCGGAAGCCTTGTTGGCGTGCTGGGAGCGGCCGTCCTGGCATTCCGCCACGATGCCGGTGGGCAGGTGGGTGATGCGCACGGCGGAGTCGGTCTTGTTGATGTGCTGGCCGCCAGCGCCGGAGGCCCGGAAGGTGTCGATGCGCAGGTCGGCAGGGTTGAGATTGACGTCCTCGATCTCGTCGGCTTCCGGCATCACCGCTACGGTGCAGGCGGAGGTGTGGATGCGGCCCTGGGTCTCGGTTTCCGGCACCCGCTGGACCCGGTGGCCGCCGGACTCGAATTTCAGCCGGGAATAGGCGCCGCTGCCGGCGATGCGGCAGATGACTTCCTTGTAGCCGCCCAGGTCCGACTCGCTGGTGGACATGACCTCCACCTGCCAGCGCTGGCGCTCGGCGTAGCGGGAATACATGCGGAAGAGGTCGCCGGCGAACAGGGCCGACTCGTCGCCGCCGGTGCCGGCGCGGATTTCCAGGAGGATGTTCTTGTCGTCGTTGGGATCCCGGGGCAGGAGGAGCTTCTGCAATTCCAGCTCCAGCCCGGGGATGCGGTCCTTGGCGGCAGCCAGTTCCTCCTGGGCGAAGTCCCGCATCTCCGGGTCGGCCAGCATGGCCTCGGCCTCGGCGATGTCGTTCTCCACCTGCTTGTAGAGGGCGTATTGGGCGACCACCGCCTCCAGGTCGGAACGCTCCCGGGAGAGCTTGCGGAACTGGTCGATGTCGTTGGCGGCGTTTTCCGCCGAGAGCATGGCGTCGATGCCTTCCAGGCGATCGGCGAGGCGCTCCAGTTTTTCTCTGATACTCGGTTTCATGGGGACCACTTTTTAAGGCCGCTATGGTACCCGAAGAACATCGGCCAGAGCGACGAAAGGCAGGCCGACGGCATTGATCACGGCCCGGCAGATGCACCATAATGGCGTATTCTGCCCGCCCCCATCATGTCCACGATCCCCCACGCCGTCATCGCCCTGGCCGAGTCCCTGGAATTGCGCTGGAAGCACTATCTCGACAGCGGCAGTTTCGACACGTTCGTGGAATTCACCCTGTCCTTGAACGGCCTGACCGAGCGCCTGGCCCAGCTCCAGCTCTCCGGCCTGCTGCGGGACTGCCAGTCCCTGGAGGGCACGGCCCTCGCCCTCTACGGCGACCCGACCACCCACCCCATCGCCGCAGACGCGGCGGGCAATATCGAGCAGCAGCTGACGGGCATCCAGCGGGAACTGCGGCGCTACGAGATTCCCGCCGTCATCGCCCGGCGCCAGGCCGACGAATCGGATTTCCTGGACGAGAAGCAGTGGACCCGGCCGCGCAATGTCCTGATCGTTTCCCGCCCCGACCATCCGTGGACCACCTCCCTCTCGGAGCAACTGGAATTCTTCGGCTTCCGTCCCCGGCAGATGTGCTGGGAAGACGAGCCCCGGGAAAACGAAGCGCCCCTGGCCGTGGTCTTCGTACCGGACCGGGAAGCCAGCCCCTACCCCCCGGAAGCCATCGCCACCATCAAGCTGCTGCGGGCCGAGTTCGCCATCAGCTATTTCTACTGCCTGTCGGTGCCGTCCGCCCTGGATACCATCGTGCTCCTGCAACGGGCCGGGGCTGACGCTTGCGTGCCGGCGGGCGACAAGATCAGCGACGTGCTGTCCCGCATCCTCGACCTAGTGGAAGCCAAGGAACAGGACGTACCCCGGGTCCTGGTGGTGGAGGACTCCCCCACCGCCGTGGCCCACATCAGCCGCTCCCTGTCCCAGCACGGCATCGACAGCCGGGCCATCAGCGATCCCCGCCACCTGCTGGAAGCCGCCGCCGGCTACCGGCCGGACATTATCCTGATGGACATGTATATGCCCTTCTGCACCGGCGTCGAGGTCACCCGTGCCCTGCGCCAGTTGCCGGAATACCAGGCCCTGCCGGTGGTGTACCTGTCCAGCGAGACCGACATCGCCCAGCAGGTGGAAGCCCTGCGCCTGGGGGGCGACCAGTTCCTGACCAAGCCCATCAATCCGATCATCCTGGCGACGGTGGTGAAGACCAAGATCGAGCGCTACCGGGACATGCTCTATTCCGGCCGCCACGACAGCCTTACCGGGCTCCTCAATCACACCGCCGCCAAGACCCGCCTGGACGAGCTGGCGCGGTCCTGCGGACCGAGCGGCCAACTGTCGGTGGCCATGATCGACATCGACCGCTTCAAGTCCATCAACGACACCTACGGCCACCCGGTGGGGGACCAGGTGATCCGCAGTCTGGCCTGGCTGCTGCGCGGGCGGCTGCGGGGCACCGACCTGATCGGCCGCTACGGCGGCGAGGAGTTCCTGGTGGCCCTGCCGGGCGCCGGCCTGGAACGGGCGGCCCGCATCCTGGACCGCATCCGGGAGGACTTCGCCTCCCTGCCCCATGCCCACGCCCACGGCACCCTGCGGGCGACCTTCAGCTGCGGCGTGGCGGCAGTGCCCGATTTCGTCTGCTCGACGACCCTTGTCCAGGCGGCCGACGACGCCCTGCTGGAAGCCAAGCGCAGCGGGCGCAACCAGGTCATCACGGCGGCGCCGGGCGCCCCGGATTCTCCGGCTCAATAAAAGGGATCAGTCCCCCGGGTGGAGGTGGAAGAGGCGGGAAACCGCCGTCTGGAGCTGGGCGCGCTCGCTTCCCTCCGCCAGGTTCAGCGCCTGGGTCGGGGAATGGAGGAATTTGTTGGTAAGGCGGTGGGACAGGTGTTCCAGCACCTTTTCCGGCGGCTCACCCTTGGCCATGAGCTTCAGGGCATGCTCGATCTCGTGGCGGCGCATGCGCTCGGCGTGATCCCGCAGCGACCGGATGACCGGCACCGAATCCCGGGATTCCAGCCAGGTGAGGAAATTCTCCACCCGGGCGGCAATGATGGCCTCGGCCTGGACCACCGCCGCCTGGCGGGATTCGAGGCCGCTTTCCACCACCTGGGCCAGGTCGTCCACGGTGTAGAGGAAAACGTCGTCCAGATCGCCCACCTCGATTTCGATGTCCCGGGGCACGGCCAGGTCCACCATGAACATGGGGCGGTGCCGGCGGGCCTTGATGGCGCGCTCCACCATGCCCAGGCCGATGATGGGCAGGGGGCTGGCGGTGCAGGAGACGATGATGTCGTGGTTGGCCATCTGCTCGCCCAGTTCGTCCAGGCGGATGGCGGTGCCGCCGTAGCGCTCGGCCAGGGCCTGGCCGCGCTCGATGGTGCGGTTGGCGACGGTGACCTGCTTGGGATTCTGGGCGCAGAAGTGGGCGGCGCACAGCTCGATCATTTCGCCGGCGCCGATGAACAGGATGCGCTGGTCGGCCACCGACTCGAAGATGCGCTCCGCCAGATGCACCCCGGCCGCCGCCATGGATACGATGTTGGCGCCGATGGCGGTGGTGCTGCGCACCTCCTTGGCCACAGCGAAGGAGCGCTGGAACATCTTGTGGAGCATGGTGCCCAGGGTCCCGGCTTCCTCGGCCACCCGCACAGCATCCTTCATCTGCCCCAGGATCTGGGGCTCGCCGATGACCATGGAGTCGAGGCCGCTGGCCACCCGGAAGGCATGGCGCACGGCTTCGGGCTGGGGATAGGTGTAGAGGTAGGGCTGGATGTCGGCGCGGGTCACCTTGTGGTACTCGGCCAGCCAGTCCGCCGCCGCTTCCGGCTTGTCGGTGGCGCAGTACAGCTCCATCCGGTTGCAGGTGGACAGGATGGCCGCTTCCTTGACCGGCTTGGCATCCACCAGATGGGACAGGGCCTGGGGCAGGCTCTCGGCGTGGAAAGCCACCCGCTCGCGGATGGCGAGGGGGGCGGAATGGTGGTTGATGCCTAGGGTGAAGATCACTGGTGCTGAAGGCCTAACGCGCGGATTCTCAGCAAATTATAGCACTTGGCCCAAAACGTCCATTTGAGGTCTGTCAGGTCAGAACAGGAAGGGCTGCTTCTCCAGGGAATCCAGGGGCGCAGCCTTGCCGGTGCTGTCGAACACCTTGAGGTTGCGGGGACGGAACCACACGGTCTGGCCGTTCTCCAGGACCAGGGCCTCGTGGCGCTCCCGGGACAGTTCCACCTCGATGATTTCGCTGTCGTGCTGGAGTTCGACCCGCACCACCGGCCCGATGGGATGGACGTGCTGCACCAGGGCTTCCATGGCCCCCTCGGCGGGCTCCCGGGAAAGGTCGATATCGTGGGGACGAACGAAAGCGGTGGCCCCCGACGGATGCCGCTCCACCTCGGCGTAGCCGCCATGGACCCGGCTGTGGAAGACATTGACGTTGCCGAGGAACTGGTAGACGAAGGGCGTGGCCGGATTGGAATAGACCTCGTCCGGGGAGCCGATCTGCTCGATCTTGCCGTGGTTCATGACCACCACCCGGTCGGCCACTTCCAGGGCCTCTTCCTGGTCGTGGGTGACGAAGACGCTGGAGATATGCATCTCGTCATGGAGCCGGCGCAGCCAGCGGCGCAGTTCCTTGCGCACCTTGGTATCGAGGGCGCCGAAGGGCTCGTCCAGGAGGAGCACCTTGGGCTCCACCGCCAGG
Organism: Actinomycetota bacterium; assembly: GCA_050259815.1. Lineage (GTDB taxonomy): Bacteria > Pseudomonadota > Gammaproteobacteria > Burkholderiales > Rhodocyclaceae > JAGTRP01. Next base: position 4,758 of record JBLNBI010000095.1, read on the forward strand.
GCCCGGGCCAGGGCAATACGCTGGCGCTGGCCGCCGGAGAGCTGGGACGGGTAGCGGTCCGCCAGCCAGTCGAGCTGGACCAGGCCGAGCAGTTCCATGACCCGACGCTTGATTTCCTTTTCCGCGGGCCGCTCCTTGCGGGGCTTCACCCGCAGGCCGAAGGCCACGTTTTCGAACACCGTCATGTGGCGGAACAGGGCGTAGTGCTGGAAGACGAAGCCCACCTGGCGCTCCCGGGCGTGGAGGTGGGTGGCTTCGGCGCCGGAGAAGAGAACTTCGCCGGCATCGGCCGTCTCCATGCCGGCGATGATGCGCAGGAGCGTCGTCTTGCCGCAGCCGGAGGGGCCGAGCAGGGCCACCAACTCGCCGGTGGGGATATCCAGGTTGATGTTGTCCAGCGCCACGAAATTGCCGAAGCGCTTGCTGATATTGCGGATTCCGATACTCATTGGGTTTTCTCCGGCGCCAGCACGGTGTTGAGCATTTCCGTCTCCTTCTTCATGCGCCATTCGACGATGGTCTTGGCCACCAGGGTGACCAGGGCGAGCAACGCCAGGACGGAAGCGGCGGCAAAGGCGCCGATCTGGTTGTATTCGTTGTAGAGAATCTCGACGTGGAGCGGCAGGGTGTTGGTTTCGCCCCGGATATGGCCGGAAACCACGCTCACCGCCCCGAACTCGCCCATGGCCCGGGCATTGGCCAGGATGACGCCGTACAGCAAGCCCCACTTGATGTTGGGCAGGGTCACCCGCCAGAACATCTGCCAGCCGCTGGCCCCCAGGGAAACCGCCGCCTCTTCCTCCTCCTTGCCCTGGGACTGCATGAGGGGAATGAGCTCCCGGGCGATGAAGGGGAAGGTGATGAACAAGGTGGCGATGATCATGCCCGGCACGGCGAAGATGATCTTGATTTCATGGGCGGACAGCCAGGGACCGAAAGCCCCCTGGGCGCCGAAGATGAGGATGAAGATGAGGCCCGCCACCACCGGACTCACCGCGAAGGGCAGGTCGATGAGGGTGAGCAGCAGGCTTTTGCCCCGGAAGTCGAACTTGGCGATGGCCCAGGCCGCCGCCACGCCGAACAGGATGTTGAAGGGCAGCACCGCCAGGGCGATGACCACGGTGAGGAAGACGGCGGACCGGGTCTCCGGCTCCTTCAGGGCCTCCACGTAGGCGGGCCAACCCTGGGCGAAGGCTTCGACGAAGACCGCCAGCAAGGGCAGGCCGAGAAAGAAGAAGAGGAAGCCGAGGCCGACGGCCAGCAGCGTGTAGCGGACCCAGACCGGTTCCTCGGTGGCGCGGCGATTCTTCATGACTGGGCCTCCGCCAGGCTGGCCCGGCCCGCGGCAGCTTCCAGGGGCTCGGCATTGCGGTGGCGATTGGCCGCCCACCATTGCAGGAGGTTGACCCCCAGCAGCATCACGAAGGAGATGGCAAGCATGACCGTGGCCAGGGCCGTGGCGCCCAGGACGTCGTACTGCTCCAGCTTGGAGATAATGAGGAGCGGGGTGATTTCGGAAACCAGGGGCATGTTGCCGGCGATGAAGATGACCGAGCCGTACTCGCCGACGGCCCGGGCGAAGGCCAGGGCGAAGCCGGTGAGGAGCGCCGGGAAGATGGCCGGAAAGATGACCTTGACGAAGGTCTGCCAGCGGGAGGCCCCCAGGGAGGCGGCGGCCTCCTCCACCTCCGCCTCGATGTCCTCGATCACCGGCTGCAGGGTGCGGACCACGAAGGGCAGGGTGATGAAGGTCAGGGCGAAGACGATGCCGAGCGGCGTGTAGGCCACCTTGATGCCCAGGGGCTCCAGCCAACTGCCGATCCAGCCGTTGCCGGCGTAGAGGGTGGCCAGGGTGATGCCGGCCACGGCGGTGGGCAGGGCGAAGGGCAGATCCACCAGGGCATCCACGAAACGCTTGCCGGGGAAGGAATAGCGCACCAGGATCCAGGCCACGATGAGGCCGAAGAAGGCATTGATGGACGCCGCCAGCAGGGAGGAGCCGAAGGTTACCCGGAAGGAGGCCAGGGCCCGCTCGCCGGTGGCGATCTCCAGGATTTGGGCAAACCCCAGGTCGCCCGCCTTCATCACCAGCCCGCCCAGGGGCAGGAGGATCAGGATGGATAGGTAAACCAGGGTATAGCCCAATGCCAGGCCGAAGCCTGGCAGGACACGTCGGCTGTTACTCGCCATTTATTTGCTTTGGTAGATTTGATCGAAGCTGCCGCCGTCCTTGAAGTGGGCGGCGAAGGCCTTGGCGGCGCCGCCGAACACCTCGTCCACCGTAAAGGTCTTCACAGCCGGGAACTGGGCAGCGTATTTCTTAAGGATATCCTGATCCCGGGGCCGCAGGTAGTTCTGGGCGGCATTCTCCTGGCCTTCCTTGGACCACAGATAGTCCAGGTAGGCCTGGGCCTGCTTGCGGGTGTTCTTCTTGTCCACCACCTTATCCACGACGGCGACCGGGAACTCAGTCTGCATGGTCAGGCTCGGGTACACCAGGTCGAAGTTGCCCTTGCCGAATTCCTTGGCGATCAGTTCGGCCTCGCACTCGAAGGTGATGAGTACGTCGCCCATGCGGCGCTGCATGAAGGTGGTGGTGGCATCCCGGCCGCCGGCGGCGAACAGGGGCGCGTTCTTCAGCACCTTGCCGACGAATTCCTGGGCGGTCTTGTCGTTGCCGCCGGGCTGCTTCAAGGCCCAGGCCCAGGCGGACAGGTAGCTGTTACGGCCGTTGCCGGTGTTCTTGGGGTGGGGCAGGATCACCTGCACCCCGGGCTTGGCCAGGTCGCCCCAGTCCTTGATGGCCAGGGGATTGCCCTTTCTCACGATGAAGATCATCGCCGAGGTGTAGGGGGAGGCGTTATTGGGAAATTTCTTGGGCCAGTCCTTGGCGACCAGGCCCTTTTCGGCCAGGAATTCCACATCGTTGGCCTGGTTCATGGTCACCACGTCGCCTTCCAGGCCGTCGGCCACGGCCCGGACCTGCTTGCTGGAACCGCCGTGGGATTGCTTGACCTCGATGTTCTCGCCGGTCTTCTGCTTCCAGTATTTCTGGAACAGGGGGTTGTAGTCCTTGAACACGTCCCGGGCCACGTCGTAGGAGACGTTCAGGAGAACCGCGTCGGCATGGACGGAGCCGGCGACCAGCGCGACCAGCAGGCCGGCAAGGAGTTGGGGGAATTTTTTCATGGCAAGCCCTCGTTCTGGATGCCTGGAACTTTAGCGGATGCCGATATAACCCCAAAGACGGAATATTCATTTGATTATTACCC
>JBLNBI010000096.1:0-8992 GCA_050259815.1 Actinomycetota bacterium
CACCATTCCAGCAGCGACGACCTCTTTTCGGCCATCCGTTCAGAGCTGACCCGGAACGACCCGGCCCCGACGCTGCAGGAATCCAACCTGAGCATCCAGACCGCCCAATCCGCGCGCCAGGCGCTGAAGATGGCGGAGGATGCGGCCTTCTCCTGCATCATCGCCGACCACCGGATGCCGGACATGTCCGGAACCGAATTGCTGTTGAAGTTCAACGATATACAGCCCGACTGCGAGCGCATATTGATCAGCGATCAGATCACCACGTCGGAGCTGATCTACGCAGTGGACTCCGCCCACATCTTCGCCTTCCTAAACAAGCCCTGGAACGATTTCGAGCTCAAGGCCTGCATCGCCCTCTCCCTTGCCCGCCGCCGAATGCTCATGGAAAACCGGATGCTGGCCGACATGGTTGAAAAAAGCGGCCACTTCCTGAAGCCGTAGCCCTTTTCCGAAGCAAGATTGTGCAGAACGAAGACTCCCATTGGGAAACGCCTCCTCCACCGCCCCATACCCTGCTTGAGGACGCCCAGGCCCTCATCGCCGGCACCTTGCTCATTTCCCTCGGCGTAGCCCTCCTGGGCCATGCCGGGCTGATCACCGGGGGAACGGTGGGCCTGGCCTTCCTGCTCCACTACCTGACGGGGATCAGCTTCGGCAAGCTCTTCTTCACCATCAACCTGCCCTTCTACGCCCTGGCCCTGAAGAAGATGGGCCGGGAATTCGCCCTCAAGACCCTGGCCGCCATCGCCCTGCTCTCCGTCCTGTCGGAACTGCTTCCCCTGGTCCTCCACCTGGAATCCATCAATCCCCTGTACGCCGCCACCATGGGCGGGCTGCTGATGGGGGTGGGGATACTGATCCTGTTCCGGCACCGGGCCAGCCTCGGGGGCTTGAATGTCCTGGTGCTCTACCTGCAGGAACGCTTCGGCTGGCGCGCCGGACTGGTGCAGCTGGGGCTGGACGCCGCCATCCTGCTCTCGTCGCTGCTGATGATCCCGGCCGCGGCCGTGGCCATTTCCCTGCTGGGCGCCGCCGTGCTGAACATTTCCCTAGCCATCAACCACCGGCCGGGGCGCTACATGGCCATCTAGGTGGGGAGCGTGGCGGGCGCCGTCTGCTCGCCGTCCTTGTCCAGGAGGCGGCCCCGGCGGCGCATGATGGCGGCGTCCAGGAGCATGCGGCCGGCCCAGCGGTAGACGTTGAATTCGCTCACCAGCCCGCGCATCAGCCGCATCCGGTCCCGCTGCTCCTCCACCGGCATGGTCAGGGCCAGATCCAGGGCGGCGGCGCACTGGTCGATGTCGTAGGGATTGACGATGATGGCCTCCGGCAGCTCCCGGGCGGCGCCGGTGAACTGGCTGAGGATGAGCACGCCCTGCTCGTCGTCCCGGGCGGCGATGAATTCCTTGGCCACCAGGTTCATGCCGTCGTGGAGGCTGCTGACGAAACAGAGGTCGGACGCCCGGTAATAGCGATACACGTCCTCCGGCTCGTGGTGCTCGATCTTGAGGAGGATGGGCGGGAAGCCGCCCGAGCCGAAGCGCTCGTTGATGCGCTCCGCCAAGTCCCGCACCGCCGCCTCGTGGTTCTGGTACTCCCCGATGCTGGAACGGCTGGGCGCCGCCACCTGAACGAAGCAGAAGCGGCCGATCCATTCCGGCTTCAGTTCGAAAAGCCGCTCCACCGCCCGCAGGCGCTCCAGGATGCCCTTGGTGTAGTCCAGCCGATCGACGCCGAAGCCGACGGCAACGTTCGGGGGCAGCCCATTCAGCTTGCGGATGTCCTCCCGGCACTGGGCCACGGGGACGGACACCATGGCCCGATCCGGCGGCCAGGCGATGGAAATGGGATAGCGGCGCACAGCGGTGGCCTTACCCCCCAGGGTGACGGTGAAGGACTCCCGATCCACCCGGGCCTCCAGGAAGCGGTCCACCGTATCGACGAAGTTGTTGCAGTGGAACTGGGTATGAAAACCCAGGATACTGCTGCCCAGCATGCCGTTGAGGATTTCCTCCCGCCAGGGGCAGATGGCGAAATCTTCCGGATTGGGCCAGGGGATGTGCCAGAAGGTGATGATGGTGGCATCCGGCAGAACTTCCCGGATCATCCGGGGCAACAGGGCGAAGTGGTAGTCCTGGACCAGGACGATGGGGTCCTTGGTCGTGGATTCCGCCACCACTGCCTCGGCGAAGCGGCGGTTCACCTCCTGGTAATAGTTCCAGTCGCTGGAACGGAAAATGGGCCGCACGTGGGCGATATGGCAGAGGGGCCACAGGCCCTCATTGGCGAAGCCGTAGTAGTAGCCCTCCTCTTCTTCCTTGGAGAGCCAGATGCGGCGGATTTCGTAGGCGGGCCGCTCGGGGGGGACGGGGACGTGGTCCCGGGCATCCACCACTTCCTTGTCCGCCGAACCGCTGCCCTGGGCCACCCAGGTGCCGGAGCAGGCCCGCATGATGGGTTCCAGGGCCGTCACCAGGCCGCTGGCCGGGCGCTGCACTTCGATCTTGTCGCCCCGGCGCTGGTGGATGTAGGGCTCCCGGTTGGACACCACGATCACGTTCTCCCCACGCAATTCGCTGTGGAGGATGGCCCGCAGGGTGTCCGAGGTCCAGGTCAGCTGGCTCTCGTCCCGGGCCCGGTACTCCGACTGCAGGTCCCGGATGAGGCGCTGGAGGTCCCGGGCGATGGGCCGGAACTCGGGGACGATATTTGGAGGTGGCGCCGGGTTGTGCCGGGAGCGCGCCGAGCCCTGGACCAGCAGGCTGCGCATCCCCTCCACCCAGCCCCGCCAGGCGAACTGGGCGACCACCACGGTGATCAGGGAAACCGACAGGGCCAGGCCGATGAAGAAATAGAAGATGTAACGCCGGGTTTCCTCGCTGCGGCGGGCGAAGAAGCTCATGTCGTGGACCAGCACCAGATGGCCGTCCGGCGCATCGGCGGCGGCCAGGGGGCGGATGCTGACATGGAGCGGCCCGTTGGACGTATTCAGCAGATGGCCGTTTTCCCCCTCCCATTGGGCCAACTCGTTGCAGTGGATTTCCACCGGAAAGTAGCGGGAAGCCACGGCCGGCGTATTGGGCGAGGGGCAATAGCCCACGGCGAACAGGCGCTCGTCCCGGGAGATGCGGTTGAAGAAATCGTTGATCCGCGCCGAGGAGCGGGTGGCCAGCTCCTCCTCCAGGGGCACCTGGACGGTGGTGGCAATGAGGGTGGAACGGATGTCCAGGTCCCGCACGAACCACCGCATGGTGAGCTTATCCACCAGGGGCAGGACGGAATAGGCGAAGATGGCCAGGACGACCAGCAGGGGGAGGACGAAGCGCAGGGCCAGGGGCATTGCGCTGTGCCTGACCTCTTTTCTGCCCTGGCGCGCCGATTCCAGGCGGGTAGTTGTCGTAGTAAATGGCAAGGGTTTGGGAACAGGGCACGGCGGCTAGCCGCATAGCCCTATGGCGGCCCCCGCCGGCAATAGTTCCCGCCGCCCCGGGAGCAGAAAACCCTAACTTGGAAGCCGCAGGATGGCGGGCAGGAAGACCTCGGTCACCAGGACGGTCTGCCCTTCCAGGCGATGGGCTGAACGCCGGGCCCACAGGTGTTGTGCAACTTCGGCGGACAGGGCCCGGGCAGCGCGCTTGAAAAGGGGATGGCGCCGGTCGAGGCGGCGGAATTCGATGGGGCCGCGGCCAAAACCCGGGTGGGTGAAGAGCAGGGACCCCAGGGACCGGCTCCCCAGACCCGCCAGCCAGCGCGCCAGGCGCCCCCGGGAGGCGAGGGGGAGGACGGTGTGGGCGTAAATGACCGGAACGCCATCGCACTCCAGGAGCACTTCCCGGACCCGGGTCCGCAGGCCCGGACGCAACCGGAAAGCCTCCGCCTCGTCCGGCAGGGGCCGTCCCTGGCCCTGGCCCAGGAGCCGGATGCGGAACTGCCGGGAGGCAGCAACGCACCGGGCGGTCAGGGACCCCGGTTCGGTCAGCCAGGAAGCGAGACGGGGGTCCTGCGGGGAAGGGAAAAGGCCGGACCGCCAGCGCGGATAGGCCATCACTGGGGCGGGGGCGCCTTTTCCACGCCGGCGAGCTTGGCGCCCGGCTTGATGCCCTTTTCGGCGAACCAGCCCTTGTTCATTTCCAGGGCGAAGCGGGCCGGCTTGGCGGCACAATGGCTATCCAGGGTTTCCGGCTGCATGTCCTCGATGTTCACGATGCGCCCTTCCTCATCCAGGAAGGCCACCGACAGCGGCAGGAGGGTGTTCTTCATCCACATGCAGTGGCGGGCGACCTCGGGGAAGACGAAGAGCATGCCCTGCTGGGGAGCCATGGCCCGGCGCCCCATGAGCCCCTGCATGCGGTTCTTGAGGTCGGACGCGACCTCGGCTTCGATACGGTAGAAGCCGATGGTGAAATCCATCCTCGGCATCTGGGCCTGAACCGAGCAGGCCAGCAGTCCCAGGAGAAGGAACAGGTATCTCTTCATGCTCGCTCCGGATCAGCGGTGGGCCAGGCGAGCCCTCTTTTTCTTCTTGGCCTTGGCCAGCTTCATGTGCTTCTTGCCGTGGTGCTTCTTGGCCTTGACGGTCTTGGCCCGGGGATGGACGGCCTTGCGGACCTTGGGCACCGGGGCGTTGGCAGTGGCCACGGGGGCATAGGCATCCTCCGCCGCCCGGGGGGTGGCGGCCTCGGCGAGGAAAGCCGTGGAAGCGAAGGCCACGGCGGTCAAAAGGGTCAGGAATTTCTTCATCAGGATCTCTCCTTGGCTTGGTAAGTGGTGAAGCTGTCGTAGCCGCCATCGAAGGCGCGCCACTCGCCGGGCGCCAGGCCATCCAGGGACAGACGGCCGACGGCCGAGCGGATCAGCCGGAGCGTAGGATAACCGATCGCAGCCGTCATCCGCCTGACCTGTCGGTTTTTGCCCTCCGAGATGCGGATCTCCAGCCAGGCGGTGGGGATGGCCTGGCGGAACCGGATGGGCGGGTCCCGCTGCCAGAGCCCGGCCGGCTCGTCGATGCGCTTTACCTTGGCGGGCTTGGCGGTGAAGTCGGAGAGTTTCACCCCCCGGCGCAGGGGTTCCAGATCGGCGTCGGCGGGATCGCCTTCCACCTGGGCCCAGTAGGTCTTCTCCAGCTTGTAGCGGGGATCGGCGATCTTCGCCTGGAGCTTGCCGTCATCGGTGAGGATGAGCAGCCCCTCGCTGTCGGCATCCAGACGCCCGGCGACGTAGACATCCTTGATGGGGATGAACTCGTCCAGGGCCCGCCAGCGCCCTTCCGGGGTGAACTGGCTGAGGACCCCGTAGGGCTTGTTGAGGACGACGATCTTGGACAAGGTATGGCTGCCGACAGCTTCGGAGGCCGTGATTCTATTCCAGACGGCGGCGACCGCCGAACCGGCAATAAAAAAGGCCGCAGGAAACCTGCGGCCCTTGCCGGCTTGGGTAGGATCAAGCCGCCGCCGGCACCGCCATGCTGCCGAGGCTGGAGAGAACGGCCACCTCGTCGCAGGAAAGCACCCGACTGGTATCCAGGATGACCACGAACTTGCCGTTCACCTTCCCCATGCCCTTGATGAAATCGATGTGGATCCTGGCACCGAATTCCGGCGGCGGCTCGATATCGGCCGCCGGAATTTCCAGCACCTCGGATACCGCATCGACCACGACCCCCATCTCCTGGGCGCCCTTGGCGGTCTCCACCTCGACGATAACGATGCAGGTCCGCCGCGTCACCTCCCGGGCCTGACGTCCGAACCGCACCGTCAGGTCCACCACCGGCACCACCGCCCCCCGCAGGTTGATGACTCCCCGGATGAAGGGCGGGGTCATCGGCACCTCGGTTACCTGCCCGTACTCGATGATTTCCCGGATGGCCAGGATGCCGATGGCGAACATCTCCTCACCCAGGGTGAAGGTGAGGTACTGCTGCTGTTCCCCGGCATTCAGGGCGGCAGCCACCGCGCCGGCTGCCTTGGATGCCACTTGGGTCTGGGTTGCTTGCATGATGAATCTTCCTAGAAGTGGGTGAATCCGGCTTCGAGTGCTTCAGCAGCAGCCCTCTTGCCGCCCCGGCTCGCAACAGGCGCCTCGGCCGACCTGGCGGCCTTGCCGGCCTTGGCTTTCGGGGCACCGCGGCGAGCTCCCTGCTGGGACTCCACGGTGAAGAAGGCCATCAGCTCCTGGAGACTTTCGGCTTGAGAGGACATCTCCTCGGAGGTCGCAGCCAGCTCTTCCGACGCAGAGGCGTTTTGCTGGGTCAGCTGGCTCAACTGGCTCATGGCCGTGTTGATCTGCTCGACCCCGGCGGACTGCTCCTCGGAACCAGCGGTGATTTCCTGAACCAAATCGGCGGTCTTCTTGGTGGCAGGAACGATCTCGTCCAGAAGCTTGCCGGCCTTCTCGGCGAGACCGACGCTATTGACCGCCAGTTGCCCGATCTCCTGGGCGGCCACCTGGCTGCGCTCGGCGAGCTTGCGCACTTCCGCGGCCACCACCGCGAAGCCCTTGCCGTGCTCCCCGGCCCGTGCCGCCTCGATGGCGGCATTCAAGGCCAGCAGGTTGGTCTGGTAGGCGATGTCGTCGATGATGCCGATGCGCTTGGCGATCTGCTTCATGGCGGTCACGGTTTCGGTCACGGCTTCTCCGCCCTCGGCGGCCTTCTCGGTACCCTCGGCGGACATGGAATCGGCGACCTTGGCGTTCTCCGTGTTCTGTTTGATGGACGCCGACATCTGTTCCACCGAAGCCGACGTCTCCTCCACGCTCGCCGCCTGCTGGGACGATGCCTGGGACAGGGACTGGGCCGTGGAGGACACCTGGCTGCTAGCGCTGGTGATGGTTTCCGCCGTGTTGTTCACCTCGGCGATGGTCTGGGCCAGCCGCTGCACCGTGGCGTTCACCGTGTCGCACAGGGATTTCAACTGGCCACGGTATTCGGCGGAGATGTTCTGGGTCAGGTCGCCCTGCTCCATGGCGCTCATCACCCGGGTGATTTCGTTCACCGGGCCGACGATGGCTTCCATGACATTGTTGAGGCCATCGACGATTTTCTTGAAGTCGCCCTTGTGCTTGGCGGCGTCGGCCCGCACTTCCAGCCGGCCATCCACCGCCGCCTGGGCCAGGGAGTTGGCATCGACGATGAGCGCCTTAATATTGGCCCGCAGCTGCTCCATGGTGTCGTTGATGAAGCGCTTCTTGCCCGGGAAGGCTTCCAGGGGGGCGTCCAGGTCCCCTTCCCCGAAGGCCTTGGCGCAGGCCATGGCCTTCTTCTTCACGGCAATGTGCCCGAACACCATGTCGTTTACGCCCTTGGCCATGGTGGCGTATTCGCCCTTGAACTTGGCTTCGTCGATCTTCACGTCGATGTCCCCGGCGTCGTGTTCCCGGGACATGTGGTTCATCTGGGCGATGAAGCCCTTCAGGTTGCTGCGCACCTGCTCGATGGTGTCGTTGATGAAGCGCTTCTTGCCGGGGAGCTGGGGCATGGGGGCGTCGAAATTGCCCTCGCCAAATTCCTTGATGACGCCCATCGACAGCTTCTTCACGGCGATGTGGCCAAAGACCATGTCGTTCACGCCCTTGGCCATGGTGGCGTACTCGCCCTTGAAATTGGCTTCGTCGATCTTGACGTCGATGTCGCCGGCCTCGTGCTCCCGGGACATATGGTTCATCTGGGCGATGAAGCCCTTCAGGTTGCTGCGCATCTGCTCGATGGTATCGTTGATGAAGCGCTTCTTGCCGGGGAGCTGGGGCATGGGCGCGTCGAAATTACCGTCGCCGAATTCCTTGATCACGCCCATGGCCAGCTTCTTCACGGCAATGTGGCCGAAGACCATGTCATTGACGCCCTTGGCCATGGCGGCGTACTCGCCCTTGAACTTGCTGTCGTCGATCTTGACGTCGATGTCCCCGGCCTCGTGTTCCCGGGACATGCGGTTCATCTCGTCCAGGAGGGCTTGCAGCGTGGTGGTCATGTGCTTCATGGCCGCCATCAGGCTGGTTGTATCACCCGCTTTAAGGTCGATCCTGGAGGAGAGGTCCCCGGCTGCGATCTTGCCAGCAATCTCGGCGGCTTCCGCCGGCTCGCCACCCAGTTGCCCCATCAGGGCGCGGGTGATGGTGTAGGCCAGAACGCCAACAGCCGCCAGGGTCAGGGCCGCAATCAGCAGGGCGATGCTCTGGGAACTGGACTTGGTCGTTGCCGCCTCATCGGAACTCTTCTTCCCGAGGGCGACGTTGTGCTGGATATGCTCCTCGAAGCTGTCCATGAGCCGCGACAGGATGGCCGAATTGGACATCAGCAGGTCCCGGGCCTGGTCGTGCTTATTGGCCCGGGAAAGTACGAGGACTTTTTCCCTGAGGGCGATGTAATCCCCCAGTGCCGCCCGGTCAGCCGCCAGCAGCGCCTTGTCCTTATCGTCGGAAACAAGTTCCTCGTATTCCTTCAGGGCCTGGTCGATCTTCTGTTGATTGACCACCATCTTCTGTTCCAGCTCGCCCTTCTTCCCCTCGTCGGTCAGGGCAATATGCTGCCAGATCAGGATGCGGTTAAGTGCCAGCGGAAAGACGGCATGGTTCAGGGTGGTCAGGCTGGGGACCGTGTTGATGTTGGAGTAGTTGGTTGTGTCGTAGATTTTATTCATCTGCTGCTGGCCAAGGCCGGTCAGCAGGGCGATGCCGAGCAGAGCGGCGCCTGCCAGCAGGTACATGCGCTTGACGACTGTCATTGTTGTAACCCCCTCTGTTGGAAAACGTTTATCTGTACTTTGCTACTTGCACCTCTGTTACCAAACCGTTGCTATCGGCGCCGGTAACCGGCGCCGACTGATTAGACCGTCGCCACCGGCGCTGCCTGGCGCCGGCTGTCCTGCCTCACCACCCGCCGCACCAGTCCCGGCACGTCGAGAATGAGGGCCACCTGGCCGGAGCCGAGGATGGTGAAGCCGCTGATCCCGTCCAGGCCGTTGAACACCTGCCCCAGGGGCCGGATCACCGTCTG
>JBLNBI010000097.1:0-7618 GCA_050259815.1 Actinomycetota bacterium
TCTCCACCAACCTGGCCGGCCTGCCCGGCATGTCCCTGCCCTGCGGCTTCGCCAACGGCCTGCCCGTGGGTTTGCAGCTCATCGGCAACTACTTCGCCGAGGCCCGGCTCCTCAACGTGGCGCACCGCTACCAGCAGGCCACCGACTGGCACCGCCGCGCCCCCGCAGGTCTGGAAAGATGAGTCGGCGCCGGCTTGCCGCCTGCCTGTCGATCGGTCTGGTAGCCGGCTGTGCCGAGGTGGAGAAACACGTCGAGGCGCCGCTTCCCGAACCCAAGGTAGTGGAGGAAGCGCCTCCGCCGCCGGTGGAGCGGCACATCGAATCCCAGCCCCTCAAGTACCTTGCCGGGCGAAACCTGAAGCCGATGCCCACCCGTCCCTTGAACGTGCGCTCCAAGTGCGCCCACAAGGACGACGTCGGCACCCGTACCCGGTTGAGCCTCCTGGTGAAGAACGCCGAGGTGAAGAATTTCTCGGCCAACGTCGATATCCCCAAGCATGGCTCCTGCCATTTCAACCTCCGGGATTTCAAGCAGACCGAGACCCTTCCCCAGGCCCTGCTGGCGGCCAAGGATGGCTCGGACTGCACCGTCCGCCTGTGGGAGCAGGGGGATCGGGTGACCGTCGCTTTCAACAACTGCCCCCGGTCCTGTGACGGGGAGGCCTTCAGCTACCTTTGGCCGATCATGGTGGAAGCCAAGAGCGGCCGCTGCTTCTAGCATCTGACAAGAGAATCCTTATGGCCCAGTGGGAAGTCGTCATCGGCATCGAGACCCATGCTCAGCTCTCGACCGTCTCCAAAATCTTTTCCGGCGCTCCGACCGCCTTCGGCGCCGAGCCCAATACCCAGGCCTGCGCCATCGACCTGGCCCTGCCCGGGGTGCTGCCCGTCCTGAACCGGAGCGCCGTCGAGTGCGCCATCCGCTTCGGCCTGGCGGTGGGCGCCGAGGTGGCGCCGAAATCGGTCTTCGCCCGCAAGAATTACTTCTACCCCGACCTGCCCAAGGGCTACCAGATCAGCCAGTACGAGCTGCCGGTGGTGGTGGGCGGCGGCGTCGTCATCTCCGTCGGCCAGGGCGACAAGGCCTACCAGAAGGCCATCCGCCTGACCCGGGCCCACCTGGAGGAGGATGCCGGCAAGTCCCTGCACGAGGACTTCCACGGCAAGTCCGGCATCGACCTCAACCGGGCCGGCACCCCGCTCCTGGAAATCGTTACCGAGCCCGACATGCGTTCCTCCGACGAGGCCGTGGCCTACGCCCGGGCGCTCCACTCCCTGGTGCGCTGGATCGGCATCTGCGACGGCAACATGCAGGAAGGCTCCTTCCGCTGCGACGCCAACGTCTCCGTGCGCCGGGTCGGCGATCCCAATTTCGGCACCCGCCGGGAGATCAAGAACCTCAACTCCTTCCGCTTCCTCAAGGAAGCCATCGACTACGAGGTGCGCTGGCAGATCGATACCCTGGAGGACGGCGGCACCATCCAGCAGGCGACGGTGCTCTTCGACCCGGACACCGGCGAGACCCGCACCATGCGGACCAAGGAAGATGCCCACGACTACCGCTACTTCCCCGATCCCGACCTGTTGCCCCTGGCGATCTCCAACGAGTGGATCGAGCGGGTGAAGGGCGAACTGCCGGAGCTGCCCGGCCAGAAGCGGGAGCGCTTCATGGCCGATCTGGGCCTGTCCGAATACGACGCGACCACTCTCACCGCCAACCAGGAAACCGCTGACTATTACGAGTCGGCCGTGGCCGCCGCCGGCAAGCAAAACGCCAAGACCTGCGCCAACTGGGTGATGGTGGACCTGGCTGCCCGTCTCAACAAGGAAGGCCGGGACCTGGCCGACTCGCCGGTTTCCGCTCAGCAATTGGCCGGCTTGGTGGCCCGCATCGCCGATAACACCATCTCCAACGCCATCGCCAAGAAGGTGTTCGACGCCCTGTGGAATGGCGAGGGCGCCAGTGCCGACGAGATCATCGAGAAGCAAGGCTTGAAGCAGATCACCGACACCAGCGCCATCGAGCCCCTGGTGGACGAGGTGCTGGCCGCCAATCCCCAGAATGTGGCCGAGTTCAAGGCCGGCAAGGAAAAGGCCTTCAATGCCCTGGTTGGGCAGGTGATGAAGGCCGCCAAGGGCAAGGCCAATCCCCAGCAGGTGAACGATCTGCTGCGGAAGAAGCTGCAGGGCTGATCGGGAAAAATTTCCCGGGCTAACAAAAAAGGGGGCGGTAATTCCGCCCCCTTTGTATTTCTCCGGTCGCCTCAGCGGCCGCCGGCCAGTTCCGTGTAGCGGCGCTTGTCCGTGTCGTACTTGTTCCGGACTTGCTCCAGCTCCGCCTTCTTGGCATCGATGAGGCCTGTCTGGGCCTTGATGTCGAAGTCGATATCCCGCAGGTTCTTGGCCAGATCCTGGGGCGGCGTCTTGTTCTTGTAGAACTCCAGTTCCGCCTCGTACTTCTTGCGCTGCTTGCGCAGGCCATCCACCTTGGCTTCCGCCTGCTTCACCGCTTCCTGGACGTCGTTCACGGCGCGGGTACGGGCTTGCTCGATATCCTGGAGGCTGCTGTAGGTAGCCAGCAGGGCCTGGTCCTTGCGGCGCTGTTCCTGCCGGGCGGCTTCTTCTTCCTTCTTGCGCTGGGCTTCCACCGCTGCCAGGGCCTTCTGCTCGGCGGTCATGGGTGGCCCGACTTCCTTGATCACGTTGCCGGCGCCGTCCAGGATCTTGTACGGGCGCCCGCGGCATTGCTCGGGCAGGCTGTCGCCGCAGATGCGACGCCCCGTTGTGGCGTCCTGGCAGCACAACATGTTGCCTGCCTGGGCCACGTTGGCGGCCAGCAGGGCCAGAGTGATGGAAGCGAGTCTAAGCGGCCACACCATATTCCTCCCGATAACGCGCGACGGCGGCGCGATGGGCGCCGAACTCGGCGCTATGCTCAAGATAAGCCATGAGGTCGGCCAGGCTGGCCACGGCGATCACGGGGATGCCGTAGTCCCGCTGGACTTCCTGCACGGCGGACAATTGGCCCTGGCCCTTTTCCATGCGGTCCAGGGCGATCAGGACGCCGGCCGGCGTGGCGCCGGCGGCCCGAATGATTTCCACCGATTCCCGTACCGAAGTGCCGGCGGAGATCACGTCATCGACGATCAGCACCCGGCCGGCCAAGGGGGCGCCGACGATGTTGCCGCCCTCGCCGTGGTCCTTGGCTTCCTTGCGGTTGAAGGCGAAGGGATAGTTGGCACCGCCCTGGGCCAGGGCGATGGAAATGGCGGCGACCAGGGGGATGCCCTTGTAGGCCGGCCCGAACAGCATGTCGAAGGCAATGCCGTCGGCCTGGATGGCTTTGGCGTAGAATTGCGCCAGCCGGCCCAGGGAGTCGCCGTCGTTGAAGAGGCCGGCATTGAAGAAGTAGGGCGACAGCCGCCCTGCCTTGGTCTTGAACTCGCCGAAGCGCAATACCTTGCGTTCCAGGGCGAATTCGATGAATTCCTGACGAAAATCCATTTTTTCCAAAATTACCTTGTTGTCGGTCCGCCTGGCGGCCCATTGCAAAATTCCATGTTACGCATCATCTCTCTCAATCTCAACGGTATCCGTTCCGCCTGGAACAAAAATGTCCTGGCCTGGGCCGCACAACAACAGGCGGATGTCATCTGCCTGCAGGAACTCAAGGCCCAGTTGCCCGACCTTTCCGCAGAAATGATGGCGCCAGCCGGCCTTCAGGCCCACTACCACTGCGCCGAAAAGCGCGGCTACAGCGGCGTCGGGCTCTGGTGCCGGCACGCCCCGGACCGGGTGGTGGCCGGGCTCGGCAATGAGGAATTCGATGCCGAGGGACGCTACCTGCGGGCCGACTTCGGCAAGCTATCCGTCATTTCCCTATATCTTCCTTCTGGCTCCTCGTCGCCCGAGCGACAGGAAGCCAAGTTCCGCTTCCTTGAAGTGTTCCTTCCCCATCTGGCCAAACTCAGGGAAGAAGGGCATGAGATCGTCATTTGCGGCGACTGGAACATCGCCCACCGGGAAATCGACCTGAAAAACTGGAAATCCAACCAGAAAAATTCCGGCTTCCTGCCCGAGGAACGGGCCTGGCTGACCCGAGTCTTCGATGAACAGGGCTGGGTGGACGTCTACCGCCGCCTTTATCCGGAAGCGGGAGGCGACGCCTATACGTGGTGGAGCAACCGGGGTCAGGCCTGGGCCAAGAACGTCGGGTGGCGCATCGATTACCACGTCGCAACCCCTGGAATTGCGGCCACGGCAGTGCGGGGCAGTGTGTATAAGGACGAGCGTTTCTCGGACCACGCCCCCGTCACTATCGATTACGACGGCGGGGTTTTCCTCAATTGATTTCGGCCCCTGAACGGGATAACCTGTAATTTGGCATAACCAACAACCAAGCGAGGTTTTAAATGGCTGAAGAACTGACCGCAGCAAACAAGGAAAAGCTGGTTTCCGACATGAAAGTCGTCATTAGCGATGCGGAAGAAATCCTGCGCGCGACGGCGGGTGCGGCCGGCGAAAAAATGGGGGAAATGCGGGCCAAGATCGAAGCCAGCCTGCGTGACGCCAAGCTGCGCCTGGCCGATGCCGAAGCTGCCGTGATGGATAAGGCCAAGGCGGCCGCCAATGCGACCGACGACTTCGTCCACGACCATCCCTGGCAGGCGGTGGGCGTTGCCGCTGCTGTGGGCCTCGCCCTCGGCGTCCTGATCGGCCGGCGCTAAAACGCCATGGCGGCCGGACTCGGCGGCGGCAGACTGTTCGCCGCCCTGCGCAACCTGATGGCCACCCTGGTGGCCATCGGGAGAACGCGCCTTCAGCTGCTGGGCACCGAACTCCAGGAGGAAAAGACCCGTCTCCTGGGGGCCCTGATCAGCGGGGTGGCCGCCTTGTTCCTCCTGGGTCTCGGCATCATTCTCCTGATCGCCTGCCTGGCCGCGGCATTCTGGGAGCAGCGGGTTGCCATCTTCGGCTTCTCCGCCCTGATTACCCTGGGTGGCGGGTTCTTCCTCGTCATGCAGGCCAAGAAACTGGTTGTCCGGACCACTAACCTGTTCCAGGCCAGCCTTTCCGAACTGGACGCCGACGTCGCCCGCCTGCGCGAGTCTCTGCGGGAACGGCAATGAACGCCGAACTCATCGCCCTGGCGGAAAAGCGCGGCGAACTGAAAGCCAGGATCGCCATGCAGCGCGATGCCCTGGCGGAAAACATCTGGCCCGTGGAAGGGCTTCTCCACATGGGCGACCGGGCGGTGGACGGTGTCCATTGGCTCCAGCGCCATCCCCAAGTTGTCGTGGGCGCCGCCGTTGCCCTGGTGGTTGCCCGGCCCCGCCGGGTCGTGCGTATGATCCGGCCCTTGTGGGGGATCGGTCGGCGAGGTTTCGTTTACTGGCAGACTTTCCAGCGCCTGCGCAAGAAGCTCCAGGGAATCGACTAAGGTTGCGCTATGGCCGGAGGGGGACCAGGAGCGGACCAAGCAGTCGTGCCCACGTGGTGGCAGCGAGCCTTCGCATCCCAACATCGTGAAGCCCGGCGTATAGCCGCCGAAATGGCCGCTGTCCGCGGTCTCATGCCTCTCTTAATGAAGGCCCGCAATGGCGGCCGCTGGACCCCCGAGGAAAAGATCGAACTGCTCGCCCACCTGCGGCGGGTCGCCCATCTTTCCCCATACCTGCTTTTCCTTCTGCTGCCTGGGTCGGCCCTCTTCCTGCCGGCCTATGCCTGGTGGCTGGATCGGCGCCGCAACCGGCGCTAGGCTTTTTCTTCCGCAGCCTGCCAGGGAGCGACCTTGAGCAGCAATACCATGCCCGGGACTGCCAGGCCCGCGCAAAGCCAGAAGAAGCCGTACCAACCCATCATTTCCACCAGCCAGCCGGCGGAGGCGTTTACAAAGGTCCGCGGTACGGCAGCCAGGCTGGTGAACAGGGCCAGTTGGGTGGCCGTGTAGGCCGGGTGGGTGGAGCGGGCGATGTAGGCCACAAAGGCTGCGGTGCCCAGGCCAACGCCCAGGGCCTCCAGCCCGATAACCAAGGCCAGGGAAATGCGCTCGGCCGGGCCGATTTCCTGGAAGTGCCCCTGGGAGGCCAGCCAGGCGAATCCGAAAATGGAAAAGAGCTGGACTGCGCCGAACAGCCATAGGGCCCGGTTGATGCCGAGCTTCACCATCCACAATCCCCCCAGAAGGGCGCCGATTACGGCGGGCCACAGGCCGGCATGCTTGGCGATGAGTCCGATGTCGGTCTTGGTGAAGCCCATGTCCAGATAGAAGGGGGTGGCAAGGGCCGTGCACAGGCTGTCGCCCAGCTTGTAGAGGAAGATGAAGGCCAGCACCAGCAGGGCGCCGCGCCAGCCTTGCCGGGTCATGAACTCATGGAAAGGCTCCACCACCGCTTCCCGCAGGGTCTTGGGAGCGCCGATCACCGTAGGTTCCCGCACCAGCAGGGCCATGACCATCCCGGGGATCATGAAAGCGCCGGTGATCCAGAACACTTCGCCCCAGGGCAGGTGGTCGGCCAGGATGAGAGAAAGCGAACCCGGTACCAGGCCGGCAATGCGGTAGGCGTTAACATGAACGGCGTTGCCCAGGCCCAGCTCCTCGTCCTTCAGGATTTCGCGCCGGAAGGCGTCCAGGGCGATGTCCTGGGTGCCCGACAGGAAGGCCAGCAAGGCAGCACAGCCGAGGACGGGCCAGATGTTGGCCATGGGGTCGAAGCCGCCTAGGGCGCCGATGGCGGCCAGAAGGCCGACCTGGGTGACCAGCATCCAGCCCCGCCGGCGCCCGAAGCCGGGGATGGCGTAGCGGTCCAGGAGCGGCGCCCAGAGGAATTTCCAGGTGTAGGGAAACTGGATCAGGGCGAAGAACCCGATGGTCTTCAAATCGATGCCCACGCTCCGCAGCCAGGCGGGCAGCAGATTGAGGAGCAGGTAGAGGGGCAGGCCGGAACTGAAGCCGGTGAAGATGCAGATCAGCATCTTCCGGCTCAGCAGGGCCCTTAACCAGGGAGGCATCACGCTCGTCGACCGAGGCGGTAAAGGGCGAGTTCGGCGTTCAGGTTGGGATCGACGGTGACTTCACGGCCCTCGTCGAAGAAGAGGCCTTCCCGGATCTCGATACCCTTGTCGGAACAGAGCGCCTCGAAATCGGCAATGGTGAAGAAGCGCACATTGGGCGACTCGTACCATTGGTAGGGCAGGGCTTCGGAAACCGGCATGCGGCCCCGGGAAATGGCTTCCCGATGGCCCCGGTAGCCGAAGTTGGGGAAGGACACCACCGCCTCCTGGCCGACCCGCAGCATTTCCCGGATCAAACCCTCGGTGTGGCGCACCGTCTGCAGGGACAGGGACATGATGACGTGGTCGAAGGAGTCGTCCTCGATGCCCTGGAGGCCGCGCTCCAGGTCGAACTGGAGGACATTGATCCCGTTCTTGACGCAGGCCAGCACGTTGCCGGGGTCGTTTTCCACCCCGTAGCCATGGACGCCGCGCTCGGCAGCGAGGAACTTGAGGAGCGACCCGTCGCCGCAGCCCAGGTCGAGGACCCGTTCCTGGGGCTGGATCCAGCGGGCGATGACGTCGAAGTCGAAGCGGCCGAAAATTTCCGTCATGTCTCGATCCT
>JBLNBI010000098.1:0-6476 GCA_050259815.1 Actinomycetota bacterium
AAGGCGGCCGAGCTGGTGCGCCTTCTGGGCAAGCAGGGGGCCGAGGTGCAGGTGGCCATGTCGGAGGCGGCGACCCATTTCGTCACCCCGGTGACCTTCCAGGCCCTGTCCGGCAACCCGGTGTATACAGATCAGTGGGACGCCCGCATGCCCAACAACATGGCCCACATCGACCTTTCCCGGTCGGCGGATTGCATCCTGGTGGCGCCGGCCTCCGCCGATTTCATGGCCCGGGTGGCCAACGGCCTGGCCAATGATCTCCTCACCACCCTGGTCCTGGCCCGGGACTGCCCCCTGCTGGTGGCGCCGGCCATGAATCGCCAGATGTGGGAAAACCCCGCCACCCAAAGGAACGCCGCCCAGCTTCGCGCCGACGGTATTGCCATCCTGGGCCCGGGCAGCGGCGACCAGGCCTGCGGCGAAACCGGCGCCGGCCGCATGCTGGAGCCGGAGGACATCCTGGAGGAGGTGATCGCCTTCTTCACCCCCACGCGCCTGGCCGGGAAGAAGGTATTGATCACCGCCGGCCCCACCTTCGAAGCCATCGACCCAGTACGGGGTATCACCAACCTGTCTTCCGGCAAGATGGGCTATGCCGTGGCCCGGGCCGCCCGGCAGGCGGGGGCGGACGTGACCCTGGTGTCCGGGCCGGTGAGCCTGCCTGCGCCCCAGGGCGTCAGCCGCATTAATGTAAGGAGCGCCCTGGACATGTACCGGGCGGTGATGGAGCGGGTTGGCGAGGCCCACATCTTTATCGGCGTGGCAGCGGTGGCCGACTACCGGGTGGCCAATGCGGCCGAACAGAAGATGAAGAAGGACGAAGGCGGCATGCCGGCCATCCAGCTGGTGGAGAACCCGGACATCCTGGCCGAGGTGGCGAGCCTGCCTGCGGGGCCGTTCTGTGTGGGCTTTGCGGCGGAAAGCCAGAACCTGGAACAGTACGCCCAGACCAAGCGCCGCAAGAAGAATATTCCGCTGATTGCCGGCAACCTGATCCAGGAGGGCTTCGGCGGCGAGGACAACCGGCTCATCCTCTTCGACGACGCCGGCGTCCATCCCCTGACGCCCGCCCCCAAGTCGGTCCTCGCCAGGCAACTGATCGAACACATTGCAGCCATGACAGGAAAACACTGATGCATCGTATCGACGTCAAGATCCTCGACAACCGTCTCAAGGATTCCCCGCCCCACTACGCCACCCCGGGTTCCGCCGGCCTCGACCTGCGCGCCTGCATCGAGACGGCCATGCACCTGCTGCCGGGAACCACCACCCTGATCCCGACCGGCATCGCCATCCACCTGGCCGATCCCGGCCTGGCGGCCATGATCCTGCCCCGCTCGGGATTGGGCCACAAGCACGGCATCGTCCTGGGCAACCTGGTCGGGCTGATCGATTCCGACTACCAGGGGGAAATCATGGTGTCCGTCTGGAACCGGGGCAAAGACAGCTTCACCCTCAATCCCCTGGACCGCATCGCCCAGCTGGTGGTGGTGCCGGTGCTGCAGGTGGCCTTCAACGTGGTGGATGAATTCGTCGAGAGCGACCGGGGGGCCGGCGGCTTCGGCAGCACGGGCCACGGCTGATTTCCGTCGCTACCAATAAGAAAGGCCGCTTCCCGCGGCCTTTTCTTTTTCAGGCCAGCATGTCGGCCCAGATGTTCTTCGCCCAGCCGTGGGCGATGATGCCCTCCAGTTCGCTGCGGGAGGCGGAAACCCCGCCGGCTCCCTTCACCGGTTGAACGGTCTTGGTAGCGGCGTCGTACTGGTGCACCGAGGAGACGTGGATGGCGTTCTGCTCGTCTACGAAGCTGTAGCAGGTGTTCATCACCACCGGCGCCGGATTGGGCGCCTGGCCAGCCAGCAGGTTGATGATGGCGGCGGCCGCCAATTTGCCCTGCTGATTGGCCATGTGGCCCGACTTGGGCATGCCCGGGGCGAGCAGGATGGCGTCGCCCAGCACATGGACGCCCGGGGTGCTGGTGGATTCCATGGAGAGCCAGTCGATATCCACCCATTTGTTATTGATCAGCTTCAATCCGGCTTCAGCGGCGATGTGGCCAGCCCGATGGGGCGGGATGACGTTGAGCACGTCGGCCTTGAACTTGTCGAAATCCAGGATGGCGGTGGCGTTGGCGGCATCCACATCCTTCACTTCGCTGCCGGGGCGGTATTCGATGATGTCCTTGTAAAGCTCCGCCCAGGCCTTCATGAACAGGCCCTTCTTGGAAACGACCTCGTCGTTGGCATCCAGGATCACCACCTTGGATTTGGGCTTGGCCCGCTTGAAGTAATCGGCCACCAGGCAGGCCCGCTCGTAGGGGCCGGGGGGGCAGCGGTAGGGGGCCTTGGGGATGGAAATGGCGTAGACGCCGCCGTCCCGCATGGATTCGAGCTGCTTGCGCAGGGCGACTGTCTGCGGGCCAGCCTTCCAGGCGTGGAGCACTTTCGACTGGGACTCGGCGCTGTTCAGTCCGGGAATCTGGTCGAACTGGAAGTCGATGCCGGGGGAAAGGATCAGGCGGTCGTAGGACAGCTGACCGCCGGAGGCGAGCCGGACGGTGCGCCTTTCCGGGTCGATGGCGCTGGCGTCGTCCTGGATGACGCGGACGCCCCACTTGTCCCTGAGGTTGCCGTAGCCGATGGTGATGTCGGAAAGCTGGCGGGTACCGCCGATGACAAGGTTGGAGACCGGGCAGGAAATGAACTGGGGGTTGCGCTCAATCAGGGTGACCTGGACCGCGCCCTCGCTCCACATGCGCAGGTACTTGGCCACCGTGGCGCCGCCGAAGCCGCCGCCCACCACGACCACGTGGCCGGACGACTTGGCGCCGCCGGCGCAGCCGTAGAGGGAGGCGAGGGCGGCAGCGGCGGTGCCGGCCTTGAGGAAATCCCGTCTTTTCAGGAGTGCCATGGTCTTTCCCCTTATTTGCGGGCCGCGAACCAGCCGGCGATGAGGGCGAGCTGTTTGTCGCTGTAGCCCTTGGCGATCTGGTGCATGATGGTGGCGGGGCGGCTGCCCGCCTTGAATTCGTTGAGCTTCTGGAGAAGCTTGTCCTTGTCGGTCCCTGCCAGGGGTTCCAGACCCGAGCCGGCGATGGCCTGGCCATTGGTGCCGTGGCAGTTGGCGCAGGTGGCGGCGAGGTTGCGGCCCAGGTTGGGATCGTTCGCCCGGGCAGCCCCGGCGAGGACGGCCAGGCCCAGGAGAAGGGCGGCGTGGGGCAGTTTCATGGACTTTCCTCCGGCTTTTCGTTCTTGGCGCCCAGGGGCGCTTCTCGGAAAGCGCGGAGTATATGTCCCGGCCATGGCGGCTGCCAGTCGGATTGCCTTTATGGATATAAGCGGCAGGAATAAGCCGTTGCCATCAATTGGGCGGTGGAGGCAGGGATTCCCGGGCACCGATGGAATTCACGAAGCGCAAGGACTGGGGGTAGGGGAAGAAGTCTTCCACGTGACCCTCCCGGATTTTGCGCTGGGCCTCCTGCCAGAAGACGGGGGTCAGCAGGTCGGCGTGGTATTTCATGAACACCTTGCGCAGGGTCGGGGAGGCCAGGAGGAAGGTGCCGAATTCCTCCGGGAAGATGTCGTTTCTGGCGACCGCATACCAGACTTCCCCGGACATCTCGGTCTCGAAATCCGGCGCCGGCGGGATCTTGCGGAAATTGCAGTCGGTCATGTACTCGATTTCGTCGTAGTCGTAGAACACGACGCGGCCGTAGCGGGTCATGCCGAAGTTCTTCCACAGCATGTCGCCGGGGAAGATGTTGGCCTGGGCCAGTTCCCGGATGGCGCTGCCGTATTCCCGGATGGCGTGTTCCAGGCCCTCCAGGTTCTGGGTGCGCTCCATCTTCTCCAGGTGGATGTTGAGCGGTTCCATGCGGCGCTCGATGTAGAGATGCTTGATGACCACCGTGTCGCCGTCGATCTCGAAGGTGGAGGGGGCCAGCTTCTTCATCTCCTCCAGGAGTTCCGGGGTGAAGCGGTCGAGAGGAAAGGCGACGTTGGAGAATTCCAGGGTGTCCGCCATGCGGCCCACCCGGTCCACCTGCTTCACCATCATGTACTTGCGCTTGACCGTGGCGTGGTCCATCTCCTTGGAGCTGCCGAACACGTCCTTGATGATCTTGAAGACGTAGGGGTAGGAGGGCAGGGTGAAGACCAGCATGACCATGCCCCGGATGCCCGGGGCGATGATGAAGCGGTCTTCCGAGTGGTGCAGGTGGTAGATGAAGTCCCGGAAGAACATGGTCTTGCCCTGCTTGCCCAGACCCAGCATGGTGTAAAGCTCGGAGCGGGGCTTGCCGGGCATGATGGAGCGCAGGAACTGGACATAGCCGGACGGCGCCTCCATATCCACCATGAAGTAGGCCCGGGACAGGGAGAAGAGCAGGCTGATCCGCCAGGCATCCAGCAGGATGGTGTCCAGGAAGAGCTTGCCGTCCTCGTCATGGAGCACCGGGACGGCGAAGGGGTATTCGTGCTGGCCGTTGATGCACTTGCCGATGACGTAGGCGGCCTTGTTCCGGTAGAAGGCGGATGACAGCACCTGGATCTGGAAATTGACCTCCCGCTGGGGCATGCCCTTCAGGAAGGCGCCCACCGCCTGGTAGATGTAATCCACGTCCCGGTCCAGGTCGGCGAATTCCCGCTGCCATTCGAAGTCCTGGAATATCTGCTTCACCGTCCCCCGCAGGCCCCGGTTGTGGGCGTAGTAGCAACGGTAGGTAGGGGTGTGGTCGGCTTCGATGTACTCGGTGGACACGGCCGGTCGCACGAACATGAAGTGGTTGTTGAAGTAAGTGCGGTGCAGGATTCGGGTGGTGACCGAGTTGAAGAAGGTCTCGGCCAGCTCCGGCTGCTTGTGGTTGAGCAGGAGGCCGATGTAGAGGAGCTTCACCTGCTGCCAGGTGGTGTCGTCGATATTGCCGGCGTCGAAATCGTGGCGCAGCCGGTCCACGCACTCGTCCACCCGGCTGTCGTAGAAAGGGATGCGCTCCCGTACCGCCCGCTGCACCCCGAGCCAGTCCCCCTTCTCGAAACGGGTCTTCGCTTCCCGGCAGGTTTCCCGGAAGAGGGTGTAGTGCTTGTTGAAGCCCTGGATCATGGCCAGGGCGATCTGGTGGGCGCTGGTGCCGTAGAGACCGACGGAGATCTTCATGGTGAGGTCTGCCGAAGTGACCGGTGGATTCTAGCACCAGGGCCGAAGAGCGGAGGGGGCGGTCATCTATATGATAGAAGTCATTGACTGGAAGGGAGCTGGCGTTGATACTTGGCAGGTTTGGCTGTAATTATGGACAACGGGGAGAGCGGTAAGCGTTGCTCCCCCGGGTAATTCAACTCATTTTTTGGGGGTAGCATGGCTACGCAAAAACCGAAGATCATTTACACGCTCACCGACGAAGCGCCGCTCCTGGCGACCTGTTCGTTCCTGCCCATCATCCGGACTTTCGTCGAGCCCGCCGGCATCGAGATCCAGAAGAGCGATATTTCGGTTTCCGCCCGTGTGCTGGCTGAGTTCTCCGAATACCTGAACGACGACCAGAAGGTCCCCGACAACCTGGCCGAGCTGGGCCGCCTGACCAAGCTGCCCGACACCAACATCATCAAGCTGCCCAACATCAGCGCCTCCGTGGCCCAGCTGAAGGCCTGCGTCAAGGAACTGCAGGAAAAGGGCTACAAGGTCCCCGACTATCCGGAAAACCCGACCACCGACGAAGAAAAGGCCCTCAAGGCCCGCTTCGGCAAGTGCCTGGGCTCCGCCGTGAACCCGGTTCTCCGTGAAGGCAACTCCGACCGCCGCGCCCCCCTGGCCGTCAAGAACTACGCCAAGAAGCATCCCCACTCCATGGGCGAGTGGAAGCAGTGGTCCCAGACCCACGTTTCCCACATGGAACACGGTGACTTCTACCACGGCGAAAAGTCCATGACCCTGGACAAGGCCCGGGAAGTGCGCATGGAGCTGATCGCCAAGGGCGGCAAGACCACCGTGCTGAAGCCGAAGCTCTCCCTCCAGGAAGGCGAGATCATCGACTCCATGTTCATGAGCAAGAAGGCCCTGTGCGACTTCTACGAGGCCCAGCTGGAAGACTGCCGCCAGTCCGGCATCCTGTTCTCCCTGCACGTCAAGGCGACGATGATGAAGGTGTCGCACCCCATCGTCTTCGGCCACTGCGTCAAGATCTACTACAAGGACGCCTTCGAGAAGCACGCCAAGACCTTCGAGGAACTGGGCGTCAACGTCAATAACGGCATGGTCGATCTCTACGAGAAGATCAAGCAGCTGCCGGAATCCAAGCGCGACGAGATCATCCGCGACCTGCACGCCTGCCAGGAGCACCGTCCTCCCCTGGCCATGGTGGACTCCGCCAAGGGCATCACCAACTTCCACTCCCCCAACGACATCATCGTCGCCTTGACGTGCAGGGAGAACAGGATGCCGGACTGGCGGCAGTCTTCCAGCTGGGCCTCGTAGAAGTCGCA
>JBLNBI010000099.1:0-7077 GCA_050259815.1 Actinomycetota bacterium
CCATCATGGCCGAAATTGAAGAGGGCGATCCCCTCGATTTTTCCGAACTCTCCGTCGATTCCGACGACGCTCGGGCGCTGATGGCCCTGCATTTCTGCGAAGTGGACCGGCAACTGGCCGAAGCGGGCCTCTCCAGCGAGGACCGGATCACCGTGATGGCGGCCATCGCCGCCCACGTGACCGAGGAGAACATGCTCCTCAACGCCGCCAATCTGAAGCGCATGGGGCAGGTGGATTTCGGCGACTGGATGCGCCGGCACGGGCTCTCCTCCGGCAAGAACTGAGGCAGGTCAGCGGGAGCGGGCCAGGTCGGTGTCGGCCGGGTTTTTCTCGTCCTGGTAGAGGTTCACCGTGGCCGGCTGGCTGCTGGCGTAGCAGGTGGCCAGGACGTTGGACAGGGTTTGCGTCCGGTGCAGCACCTCCACGGAGCAGCGGCCGAAGACGCTTTCCATGGTGGCCAGCAGGTTGCGGGCGTAGGGCGTCTCCAGCTTTGGGTCCAGGATCAGGTTGGCCAGGAGCACGCCATCCGGCTTGAGGGCGTGCCGCGCATCCCGCCAGAATTCCCGGGTCACCAGGTGGCTGGGGATGGAGGTGTGGGAGCTATACACATCCACCACCACCGCGTCGAAGTGTTTGTCGGTGACGGCCACGAAGCGGCGGGCGTCGTCCACCACGAATTCCCCCCGGATGGGTTCCTTCAGGAAGTTCTTTTCTGCGATGTCCTTGATGGCCGGGTCGATGTCCACGTAGGTGTAGTGGTTCTTCGGCTCCCGGTGGGAAAGGGTGAAGCCGCCCGCCCCGAGGACCAGGATCTGCCGGTCCGTGTAGCCCAGTTCCTCGAGCAGCACCTGGCGCAGGCGGCGCACGTAGCGGGCGTAGTGGGGCGGACTGCTGTCGTCGATGAGGGAGGCGGTGGAATTGTTCACCCGGAAGGCCCGGGGATGGACTTGATCCTTCAATTCCACCGGCACCACCTGGTAATCAGCGTAGGCTGTCTCCACTGTTTCGAAACCACCCATGTTGATCCACGCGGCCATGCCCGCCGCAGCCAGGGCCGGGAACAGGGAGCGAGGCCGGAAACCCGCTAGAAGCAGGGTCCCGATGCCCAAAAGCAGGCTGCAGGCCAGTACCGCTGCCGACACCCCCAGCCACTGCATCACGATCAAGGACAGGCTGAGGGAGCCCAGGAAGGAGCCCAGGGTGGACCAGTACAGGGCATAGCCGCTGGTCTCCCCGACCCGCTCGTGTTCCATCAGGTTGGTCAGGATGGGCACCGTCTGGCCCAGGAGCCAGGCCAGGGGGCAGACCACGCCGCCGACGAAGACCAGGTAGGCCATCATGGCCGGCTGAAGATTGGTGAAGAGGGTATTCACCGTCGCCCCGGCCAGGCCGATGCCGGCCAGCAGGGCGGAAACCAGGAAATTGCGGCCCACCACGGCGGCGTAGCGCTCCGCCACCCGGGCGCCGGAGGCGTAGCCCAGGGCCAGGGCAAGGAGGAAGAAGCCGATAGTAGGAGCGGTGACCACGATGGAACTCCCAACGTGGGGCACCAGACGGCGCAGGGCGACTACCTCCACTCCCAGGGAGCAGAAGCCCTCGATGAAGACGATGGCGTAGAGAAGCGGGCGGGATAGGGCGGTCATCGGCGGTATTTCTGCCAAGCGCTCCAGCTATAGACCAGGAGCCCCAGCCAGATCAATCCGAAGGTTACGAGGCGGGCCGGCGCCATGGGTTCCCCGAAGAGCCACACCGCTGTGGCGAACTGCAGGGTCGGATTGATATACATGAGCATGCCGACGGTGGCGAGATTAAGGCGTTGGGTCGCCGCGGCAAAGGCCATCAGGGGCAGGGCGGTGAGGACGCCGGCCAGCATCAGCAGGCCTTGGGTCTGGCCGTCGTGGCCGGTAAACACGGCGTGCCCCTGCTGGCCTTGCCAGAGGGCGTAGAGCCCCGCCACCGGCAGCATGGCCAGGGTTTCCAGCCAGAGGCCGGAGACGGCATCCACCGGCACCTGCTTCCTCACCAGCCCATAGAAACCGAAGGTGCCGGCCAGGACCAGGGAAATCCAGGGCAGGCTGCCGAGGGCGAAAACCTCGTTCACCACGGCGGCGACGGCTAAGCCCACCGACAGCCATTCCTTGGCGTTTAGGCGTTCCTTCAGCACCGCCAGGGCCAGGACCACGTTGACCAGGGGCGTCAGGAAATAGCCCAGGCTGGAGGCGATGACTTGGCGCTGGTTCACCGCCCACAGGAAGACCAGCCAGTTGCTTCCCACCAACAGGGCGGCGAGGGCCAGCAAGAGAAGCTGGCGGGGCTGGGCTGCGGCGGCCCGGACCTTGTGCCATTGCCCCCGGAAGGAAAGCAGCAGGGCCACGAAGACGCAGCCCCACACCGCCCGGTTGCAGAGCACGTCCATGGGCCCGACGTGGGAAAGCTGGCGGAAGAAGAGGGGAAAGAATCCCCACATGCCGTAGGCGGCAAGGCCGAAGGCGATGCCGGCCAGGGCGTTCGGCCGGTTCATTCGACCATGGCCCGGCGGGCGGCGGATTGGAAGTCCCGGTGGAAGAGGATGAGCAGGACGCTGATACTGAAAACGGCCATCAACACCGGATTCACCAGCCAGCTCAGGGCGGCAAGCCCGAAGTAGTAGGCCCGGATTCCTCGGTTGAAGTCGTCCCCGGCCAGGCTGTTGAAGGAGGCGAGCCGGGCGGCGTAGCCGTCGATTTCCGGCGTTCCCCGCTGGCCGTAGGGCGCAGCGCCCACCAGGATGGAGAAGAGGTTGAACTGGCGCAGGGACCAGGTGAATTTGAAATAGGCATAGACGAAGCTCCCCAGGAGGAGCAGGAGCTTCAGGTCCAGCAGTTCCCGGCTGGCGGTGCCGCCCAGGTGCAGGTCGGCGGACAGGCTGATGAGCTTGTCCGATGCGCCCAGGGCGGCGAACAGGCCGGCGACGATGTAGATGGTGGTGTTGGCGTAGAAGGACACGCTGCTCATCAGGTTGCCGATGAGGCTGGAATCCACGATGCGGACCTCCCGGGCCAGCATCCGGTAGGCCCATTCCAGGCGGAATTCATGGCTCTTGCCGATGAGTCCCCGGGAACTCCAGCGGCTTTGCTCGGATAGCCAGGCATAGCCGGCCCAGGAAACGAAATAGACGGAAAGGGCGAGCCAGTCGGCGAGGGAAAGGTGTTGGATGGCGTACATGCCGGTATGTTGCCACAAGTGATGTCATGCTTCTGGTTCCTTGATCGAGACTGGGAATTTTCCTATCCATCGGGTTTCGTCAATTCACGGCTATAAACCTCCAAGGTTATGACTTTATGGAGAGTTATTTCTGTGTATGCACCAAAGGCGGGTGAAAAAATCGTGATCATCACAGGAATATTCCTATGTGATTGATGTAAATCAAATGGCTGATTTCGGGCGGCGATAGCATGCCGTCCGCATGAAATATCAATGTCATTTATTCTCCCGCTTTTCTCTTTTTCTGGCTGGCGTACTGGCTTTCTCGGCAGCCGCGCCGGTCCTCGCCCAGACCCCCTCTGCCGCCAATCTCGAAGCCCAGGAACTCCTGCGCCAGCAGGAGCGTGAGCGGGTCCTGAGGCAGCAGCAGGAGCACACCCCGGACGTGCGCCTGCCCCGGCCGGCGGAAGCCGAGGCGGTCCGCCTGCCCGCCGACGAAAGCCCCTGCTTCCCCATCGGCCGCATCGAACTTCAGGGCGACCTGGCCGAGCGCTTCCAATGGGCGGTGGCCGCCGCCAATCCGGAGGACGACCCTGCCCTCGGCCGCTGCCTGGGCGCCGAGGGCATCAATCTGGTGATGAAGCGCATCCAGAACGCCATCGTCGGGCAGGGTTTCGTGACCACCCGGGTGCTGGCCCAGCCCCAGGACTTGCGCACCGGCACCCTGGTTCTCACCGTTGTCCCCGGCCGTGTCCGGGCCGCCCGCCTGGCCGAAGGCGCGGAGAGCCGGGCCGGGCTGTGGAACGGGCTGCCGGCCCGGTCGGGCGACCTCCTCAACCTGCGGGACATCGAGCAGGGGCTGGAGAACTTCAAGCGGGTGCCCACCGCCGAGGCCGACATCCAGATCGTTCCGGCCGACGGCGACACTGCCCAGCCGGGGGAGAGCGACCTCCAGATCACCTACCGCCAGGCCTTCCCGTTCCGGCTGAGCCTCACGGCGGACGATGCCGGCTCCCGGGCGACGGGCAAGTACCAGGGGAGCACCACCGTCTCCTACGACAACTGGTGGACCCTGAACGACCTCTTCTACTTCACCGTGAGCCAGAGCATCACGCCGGCCGACCCGGGCAACAAGGGCCCCCTGGGCTACACCGGCCACTACTCGATTCCCTACGGCTACTGGCTCCTGGGCTTCACGGCGGGCCACAACCGCTATCACCAGGCCGTGGCCGGCGCCAACCAGACCTACGTCTACAGCGGGGAAAGCGACAACGCCGAGGTCAAGCTCTCCCGCCTCGTGTACCGGGATGCCGTCCGCAAGACCACCCTCTGGGTGAGCGGCTGGACCCGGGGCTCCAAGAACTACATCGACGACACCGAAGTCCTGGTCCAGCGCCGGCGCATGGCCGGCTGGGCGGCGGGCATGGGGCACCGGGAATTCCTGGGGGCGGCCACCCTGGATGCCAACCTGAACTACAAGCGGGGCACCGGGGCCGACGGCTCCCTCAAGGCGCCGGAAGAGAACTTCGGCGAAGGCACCTCCCGGCCCCGCCTGGTCACCGCCGATCTGCAGCTCAACTGGCCCTTCGCCCTGGAGGGCCAGTCCTTCCGCTACCTGGGTGTGTGGCGCGGCCAGTGGAACGACACCCCCCTGGTCCCCCAGGACCGCTTCTCCATCGGCGGCCGCTACACGGTGCGGGGCTTCGACGGCGAGACCACCCTGTCGGCCGAGCGGGGCTGGTTGGTGCGCAATGACCTCGCCATCGTGCTCCAGGGCCAGGAACTCTACCTGGGCGCCGACTATGGGGAGGTGAACGGCCCCTCCGCCGGCAAGCTGGCCGGCAAGTACCTTGGCGGGGCCGTGATCGGCCTGCGCGGCAGCGTTGCCGGCGTCGGGTACGACCTGTTCGTCGGCCAGCCCACCAAGCGCCCGGAACACTTCAAGGCCCCGCCCAACGCGGCCGGCTTCTCCCTTTCCATGCAGTTCTGACCTCTCTTGCGACGCCATGAACAAACATCTCTACCGGATCGTTTTCAACCAAGCCCGTGGCCTGCTCATGGCCGTCGCCGAAACCGCTGCCAGCCACAGCGACGGCCGTCAGGCCGCCAGTTCGCCTGAAGGCGCGGGGCCCCGCCGGTGGGCCAGCCTGCGCCCCCTGTCCCTGGCTTTGTGGACGGCTTTCGGGCTGGTCGCCCTACCGGCCACCGGCCAGATCGTGGCCGACCGCGGCGCCCCCAGTAACCAGCAGCCCACCGTCCTCAACGCCGCCAACGGCGTGCCCCAGGTCAATATCCAGACCCCCAGCGGGGCGGGCGTCTCCCGCAACACCTACAGCCAGTTCGACGTCAATGCCAACGGGGCCATCCTCAACAATTCCCGCACCAACACCCAGACCCAGCTGGGGGGCTGGGTGCAGGGCAATCCCTGGCTGGCGGGCGGGACGGCCAGGGTCATCCTGAACGAAGTCAATTCCAGCAACCCCAGCCTCTTGCGGGGCTACGTGGAAGTCGCCGGGGATCGCGCCCAGGTGGTCATCGCCAACCCGGCCGGCATCAGTTGCGACGGCTGCGGCTTCATTAACGCCAACCGTATCACCCTGACCACCGGCACGCCGGTGATGAACGGCGGCGCCCTGGATAGCTACCGGGTCCAGCGCGGGGTGGTGAGCGTGGGCGGGGCCGGCCTGGACGCCCGCACCACCGATTTCACCGACATCATCGCCCGGGCCGTCCAGGTCAATGCCGGTATCTGGGCCAATACCCTCAAGGTAACCGCCGGCGCGAACGAGGTGAGCGCCGACCACGCCCAGACGACGCCGACCGCCGGCACCGGTACGGCGCCCGCCTACGCCATCGACGTCGCCGCCCTGGGCGGCATGTATGCCGGCAAGATCACCCTGGTGGGGACGGAGAACGGCCTCGGGGTGCGCAATGCCGGCAATATCGGTGCCAGCGCGGGGGAAGTGGTGGTCACCGCCGACGGCAAGCTCATCAACAGCGGCACGATCAGCACCGGCGCCCAGGCGCTGAAGGTCGCCAGCCGCGGCCTCGACAACGCCGGCACCCTGTCCTCCCAGGCCGATCTTTCCATCCGCAGCCAGGGCGACGTGACCAATAGCGGCCTCATCAACGCCGGCCGGGAAGCCAAGCTCGACGTCACCGGCAAGATCGACAACCGCGGTACCCTGGGCGGGCAGCGCCTGGACATCGCCGCCGACGGCCTCGACAACGCCGGCACCCTGCGCCAGACCGGCAGCCAGGGCCTGGCCATCAGCGGGCAAGCGGTCGGCAACCAGTCGGGGGGCACCCTCGGCCGCTTGGTGCAGGACACCACGACTCCCACCGGCACCGGGACGACCTCTCCCTCCGCTACCCCCACCCCGACCGGTACCGGGACGCCGCCCAGCACCGCGACGGGCGGCGGCACGGTCACCGAACAGCCGGTCGCGCCGGTGGTCCTGGCCGACGGCAGCGTCGCCATCCGGGGCCAGATCGCCAACAGCGGCACCCTGACCGGCAATGGGCGCATCGACCTTGCCGCCACCAGCCTCGATAACCGCGGCACCCTCAACGCCGACACCCTGGCCGTCACCGGCGAGCGCTTCGCCAACGCCGGCGGCAAGCTCAACGTCACCGACTTGAGCGTCCGCGTCACCACCTTCGACAACAGGGCGGGCAAGCTGGAAGTCGGCAACCGCCTGGCCATCGACACCCGCGACCTCACCAATGCCGGGGGCGAGCTGCGCCATGCCGGTACCGGGGACCTTGCCATCCGGCTGCCGGGTCGGCTGGACAACACGGGGGGAACGATTGCGAGCAACGGAGCGAACCTGACCCTGTCGGCTGCAACCCTGGACAATACCGACGGGCACCTGGAACACGCCGGCACGGGGA
>JBLNBI010000100.1:0-6607 GCA_050259815.1 Actinomycetota bacterium
CCCATGCTGCTCCGGGCCATCACCTACCGGGAAAAGGGCATGGAAGCCATGCTCACCAAGGCCATCAGCGGCGCCCGGGACGGTGTTCTCAACCTGCTGAAAGACGTTTGATGCTGTCCACCGAAACCGAAATCGTCAACAAACTGGGCCTGCATGCCCGCGCCTCCGCCAAGCTTACCCAGATGGCCGGCAAGTACAACTGCGAAATCTGGATGGCCAAAGGGGCTCGCCGGGTGAACGCCAAGAGCATCATGGGCGTCATGATGCTGGCTGCCGGCAAGGGTTCCAAGGTCACCCTGGAAACCGACGGCGCCGACGAGCAGGAGGCCATGACCGCCCTCCTGGCACTCATCGCCGACAAATTCGGCGAGGGCGAGTGAAACAGGACGCCGCCTCCCAGATGATGAGCTTCACCCTCCATGGCCTCGGGGTTTCCCGGGGAATTGCCATCGGCAGGGCCATGCTCATGTCCCACGCGACTCTGGAGGTGGCGCACCTCACCATCGCCCCGCGCATGGTGGACAAGGAGGTGGAGCGTTTCGACACCGCCGTGCAGGCGGTTCGGGACGAGCTGGCGACCATGAAGGAAGCCACCGAGCACGCCCCTGCCGAGCTGGCCGCCTTCATCGACCTCCACGCCATGTTCCTGGCCGACCCGGAACTGGTGGATGTGCCCAAGCAGTTGATCCGGGAGCGGCGCTGCAATGCCGAATGGGCCCTGGTCCAGCAGATGGAGCAGCTGGTCGAGCAATTCGAGCAGTTCGACGACGCCTACCTGCGGGAGCGCAAGTACGACGTGGTCCAGGTGGTGGAGCGGGTCGTCAAGGAATTGATGGGCCACCCGGGCCGGGCCCTGATGAAGGGCAACAAGGGGGTCAAGGAAGAGAACCTAGTGGTGGTCGCCCACGATCTTTCGCCGGCCGACGTCATCGCCTTCAAGGAACACCGCTTCGCCGCCTTCATCACCGACGTGGGCGGCGCCACCTCCCATACCGCCATCCTGGCCCGCAGTCTGGGCATCCCGGCCATCGTCGGCCTGGAGAACGCCCGCAACGTCATCCGGGACGGCGAACTCCTCATCATCGATGGCAAGCGCGGCGTCGTCATCGTCAATCCCGATGCCCGGGTGCTGGAGGAATACGAGCTCCGCAAGGAGCAGATCGAGCTCGAGCGCACCAAGCTCAAGCGCCTCAAGTCCGCCCGTTCCCAGACCCTGGACGGCCTCGACGTGCAGCTCCTGGCCAATATCGAGCTCCCCGGCGACGTGGACGTGTCCCTGGAATGCGGGGCCGAGGGGGTTGGCCTGTTCCGGACCGAATTCCTGTTTCTGGGCCGGGGCGACATGCCCGACGAGAACGAGCAGTTCGAGGCCTACCGCAAGGTGGTGAAGGGCATGGCCGGCCGGCCGGTGACCATCCGCACCTTCGACCTGGGGGCGGACAAGGCCCTTGACGTCAATCGCACCAAGACCAATCCGGCCCTCGGCCGGCGGGCCATCCGCCTTTCCCTGGCCGAGCCCCGGATGTTCCAGACCCAGTTGCGGGCCATCCTGCGGGCCTCCAAGTACGGCAAGATCAAGATCCTCATCCCCATGCTGGCCCATGCCCACGAGATCGACCAGACCCTGGTCGCCCTGGAACTGGCCAAATCCAGCTTGCGGGCCGAGAAGGTGGCCTTCGACGAGAACATCGAGGTGGGCGGGATGATCGAGATCCCGGCCGCCGCCCTGGCCATCGGCCTCTTCCTGCGCCGCCTCAATTTCCTGTCCATCGGCACTAACGACCTGATCCAGTACACCCTGGCTATCGACCGTTCCGACGAGCAGGTGTCCAGCCTTTACGATCCCCTACACCCGGCGGTGCTGATGTTGCTGGCCCACACCATCGCCAGCGCCGAGAAGGTGGGCATTCCGGTGTCCGTGTGCGGCGAAATGGCCGGTGATCCGGCCCTGACCCGGCTGCTGCTGGGCATGGGGCTGCGCAACTTCTCCATGCACCCCACCCAGATCCTGGAAGTGAAAAGCCGGGTGCTCAAGTCCGACATCGGCGAACTGGCCCCGGCCGTGCGCAAGATGCTGCGCCTGGAAGAACCGGCCAAGCTCCGGGAAGCCCTGGAAAGGCTGAACGCCGTCTAACGCCCGGAACGGGCAAGCCCCAGGGATTGGCGCAGGGCGGCTTCGTCCAGGATGCCGGAAATCGCCACCCGGCCGCCCTTGCCGTCCAGGAGCAGGGTACGGGGCAACTCTCCCCGCCAGGCCGGATCGAGGGCGTACGCCAGGGCTTCCGGCGCATCGCTGCCGTAGGCGTAGCGGGTGCCCTTGACCCCGGTGCCGTCCAGAAACGTGGCGAGTTCCGGGGATTCCGGCTCGGTGGCGACGGTCATCACCTGCAGTTGCTTGTTGTTCCGGGCCAGGCTGCCCAGCAGCCGCAGGTTCTTCTTGCAATGGACACAATCCGAGGACCACAGGGCGATGGCCGTCGGCCGGCCGTGGGCGGAGGGATCGACCAGGGCCCGGGCCCCGGCCCGGTCGAGGGAAATGAAATCGGCGGCCATGGCCGGCAGGGCAAGGCAGAGGGCGGTCGCAGCAGCGAACAGGATCTTGGTCATGGCAGGGGGTACAGGCGGAAGCCTTCCTTGTCGGTGCGCCAGAAGGCGTAAAGATCATCGCCTTTGGCGATGATCCGGGGCTGGTCGGAAGCGCCATCGGTGGCGGCCAGCGCCCGGGGGCTGAAAGTCATGCCGCCGTCCGTGGAGAGAAGGGCATGGAGGCGGGTGCGCTCACCATCGAATTCCTTCCAGGCGATGGCAAGGCGCCCGCCCTTCGCTGCGACGTCGGCATGGGCGGCCTGGGGGCCGCCGATGGGGCGCTGGCCTTCCACGGCGATGCCGCCATTCCTGGGCTGCAGGCGGCCGTAATAGACGTGGCCTTCGCCATCCTTCTGGTTGAACCAGACAGCATGCTTCGTACCCTTCTCATCCACCGCCAAAGAGGGGCCATGGTGGGGACAGGCGTCTACCTTCCAGTGGTCGAAGGTGGCCCGCTGCACCGATTCGAGGGTGCCGTCTGGCTTCAGGCGGGCGAGGGCATGGTCACGCTCGTTGGGAGCGAAGACGTGGCGCCAGAGGAGCAGGGGAGCGCCGTCGCTGTCCCGGGCCATGGCGATGCGGCAGCATTCGCAGGAATGGTCGGCGATCTTTTTCTCGGGCTGGAAGGTCTTGCCGCCATCGGCGGAGATTGCCCCGTAGATGGCGGCGCCTTGGTAGCCGCCTTTCTTGCCGGCGGCCTCCAGGTCCCGCTTGTCGATCCAGGTGACGAGCACCTTGCCGTCGCCGGTTACCGTAAGGGACTCGAAGCGATGGGTGATCTCGCTGCGGTCCCGGTGCACGGTGATGGGCGGGGAGAATTGCCGGCCATCGTCGGAACGGGCGAAGCGGATCTCCCCGGTATAGGGTTTGGAAAGGGGCTTGGTCCAGGAGACGAGCATTCCGCCATCCTGAGCAAAGGCGATCTTGGGACGATTCTCGCCATCCGCCGAAATGGACTCGGGATCGCGATTGACGGTGACGGGGCTCTCCCAGGTGGCACCGCCGTCGTTGCTCCGTTCCACGACCACATGCCCGTCCCGCTTGCTCGCCACGTAAAGGGCGCCGTCCGGGCCGAAGGCGGCCGAGGTTCCCAGTTCCGCCCGGGCGGGCCGGGCAGGCATGGAGTGGGTATGGCTTTCCTGGGCGATGGCGGAGCCGGCGATCCATCCCGGGATCGCGAGCGCCATGGCGGCGAACAGGCTGGAACCGAATCGGATCATGGAGGGACTCTCAGTAGTCGAACTTGAGGGTGGCGAAGAAGGTGCGTTGGGGATAGGGGTTCGGATTGACGTAGTACTTGTAGTTGCCGATGTTATTGACCCCCAGGGCCGCCGTCCATTGCTTCGCCACCTGGTAGAGCACCTTCCCATCGACCACGGTGTACGAGCTGGCGCCGGTCCCATAGACCTGGGGATTGACGTCCAGGTACTGCAGATTCACCCATTGTCGCCCGCTGTGCCGGGCCGCCAGGCTGTAGGACAGGCGGTCGGAGGCGTGGTAGGTAGCCACCAGGGTGGCGCGCCAGTCGGGGATGCGGGGCTGGTCCCGGCCGACCACGGTGGGATTGCGGCGATTACGCTGGATGATGGAGTCGGTATAGGTGATGCTGCCGGTCAGGTCGAAGCCCCGGATCCACAGGTCGTTCACCTGCAGCGCGGTCTCGATGCCCTGGGTGCGGATCTTGTCCACGTTCTGGATGCTGTTGATGGAGGTGCCGGGCTGGGTGACGGTATCCGTCTGGGAAATGAGGGCGTCCCGCTTGTCCTCCCAGAACACCGATGTACGCCACAAGCCGTTGTCCAATCCCCGCTCGGCGGCGAACTCGCCGGAAAGCACCCGTTCCGGCTTGAGAGAGGGGTCGTTGACCTTCACATTGCCGGGCAGGCTGATGCTCTGGAACATCTCCGAAACCGTTGGGAAGCGGTAGGCCTTGCCGACCGAACCCCGCAGCATCCACTCATCAGACGCCTGGAAGGACAGCATGGCCTTGGGGGAGAAACCGTTGGCGGAGCGATCCCCATAGACCACGTTTTTCGGCGTCGTCGGCAAGACGTTGGCAGCGTTGTAGTTGCTGCCCTCGAAAGCCCGCCAGTTTTCCAGGCGGCCGCCGGCCACCAGGGTCCAGTCCGGGGCGAAGCGCCAGGCGTCCTGGAGGTAGACGGCCTGGGTCTCGGTCTTGCCCTTGGAGTTGGTGTTCAGCGCCCCGGCACTTCCCGCCAGCCAGTCGGTCGTGATGTTGTAGGTGTCGGAACTCAGCACGTAGCGGTCGTAGTGGTAGCCAAAGCTCACCTGATGGGGGCTCTTCAGGTCGCCGCCGGGCCGCCAGTCGCCGCGCAGGTCGAGGGTCTTCCAGCCGGTGCCGTTGTCCTTCTGGATGGTGCCGGCGGAGCGGAGCGTGCCCGTTCCCGAATCGGTCAGGCTGCCGTTGTTGCTTGCCTTGCGGTTGATTTCCTTGGTTTCGTCGTAGAGGGTCGCCACCGCTTCCCAATCCCACTCGCCCCGGGTGTTGGACTTCAGCGACAGGCCGTGCATCCAGTGCTCGCTCTCGCCGTGGCCGGGGTTGGCGCCCGTCAGGGTGTAGAAAGTCGGATCGCCGGCAAATCTGACGTAGCGGGTTGCCCCGGCCGCCGTGGTGTTGTAGACCGCAGCCCCCGCGGCGTTTCTCAAATAGCTGTCGACGGTCGTATCGGTGGTGTTCTGCCAGATACCCAGGGTATAGGCGGCGCGCACCGTCGGGGAGATGTCATAGGCTACCTTGACCTTGCCCATATCCTGCACGGTGTGGTCGGCGCCGATGGCGCTGGTGATGATGCGGGAGGCGCCGGTGGTGTCGGTGTCCCGATAGCCTCCGCTGACGGTGGTGGACAGCGGGGCGCCGCCGGGCTGCGGATTGGGCCGGGCGGCGTTGCCGAAGGTCATGGGGTGGGAGCGGCTGTCCAGATGATCGCCGCTCATCCACAGGGACCAGTCGCCGAAACGGTCGCCCACGGCGGCGCTGCCGTGGATGCCGCCGAAGTCCTTGTTGGTGCCGTAGAGCTTGAAGCGCTCGGTGAAGCCGTCCACCTTGGCATGGACCTCGAATTTCTCCGGCATGCGGGTGGTCATCAGGACGATGCCGCTCATGGAATTGCCGGAGTAGAGGGCCGAGAAGGGGCCGTAAATCACATCGACCCGCTCGATCTCGTCCGGCGACACCATGCCCCAGCGGGGTGCAGTACTGAAGCTGTTGTTGGTGAAGTTGGAAAGCAGCAGGTGGTCTGCGTAGACGACCGTCTGGGCG
This sequence comes from Actinomycetota bacterium, assembly GCA_050259815.1. Taxonomy (GTDB): domain Bacteria; phylum Pseudomonadota; class Gammaproteobacteria; order Burkholderiales; family Rhodocyclaceae; genus JAGTRP01. The sequence continues at coordinate 5,867 of JBLNBI010000100.1, forward strand.
CTGGAAATGGCCGTGTTGGTGCGCATCTGGACGATGGCGTTGCGGTCGCCGATATAGCGTTCCCGGACGTGGACGCTGGGGAGGTTTTCGATGGTCTCGGCGGCGGTGACGGCGTTGGCGGTTTCGGCAATCTGCCTGGCGCTGATGCCTTCCGTGGTGGCCGGCAGGTTGGCCGGCACCGCGGGCTTGTCGCTCTTGACCAGCATTTCGCCCAATTCCTTGTCACCCTGGGTGTCGGCGGCCAGGGCAATGGAACCCTGAAAAAAGGCCGCGACGACGGCGAAGGAAAGGGGCTTGAATCTGAAACTCCGGGTTCTCACTGCGCTGACTCCCTGGGCTCTTGTTTTGACTGTTGGCGACTTTGGCCGCATCTAGCGGTTCGGCTCGGTCACGAAGGCGATCTTGATCACCCCCGCCTTCTGGGCGGCGGCCATGACCTCCGCCACCCGCTCATAGCGCACGGCCCGGTCCGCCCGCAGGTGCAGTTCCGGCTGCCGGCTGATGACGGCGGTGAAGCGGGCTTCCAGGGCATCCCGATGGACCGCCTCGCCGTTCCAGAAAACACGGCCTTCGGCATCAATCGCCATCTGGATCACCTCGGGCTTCTCCTCCAGCTTGGCGGCGTCCACCTTGGGCAGGTCGATGGGCACGGCCTGGTGGAAGAGGGGGGCGGTGATGATGAAGATCACCAGCAGCACCAGCATGACATCCACCAGGGGCGTGGTGTTGATTTCGGCCATG
>JBLNBI010000101.1:0-12147 GCA_050259815.1 Actinomycetota bacterium
TGGTCCTGGCCGGCGACGGGGAGATGCGCCCGGACATCGAAGCCGCCATCGCCCGCCACGGCCTGGGCGACCGGGTGCGGATCACGGGCTGGATCGGCAGCGACGGGGTGCGCCGGGAAATCCTGGCCGCCCGGGCCCTGGTCCTGCCCAGCTTCGCCGAGGGCCTGCCCATGGTGCTCATGGAGGCCCTGGCCCTGCGCCGGCCGGTCATCACCACCGCCATCGCCGGCATCCCGGAACTGGTGCGCCCCGGTGAGAACGGCTGGCTCATCCCGGCGGGCTCCGTGGACGACCTGGCGGAAGCCATGGCCGACTGCCTGGCCCGCTCTACGGACGAACTCCTGGCCATGGGAACGGCCGGCCACGCCCGGGTCCTGGCTGACCACAGCGTGGACCGGGAGGCGGCCAAGCTGGCGGAACTGTTCCGCCGCACCGGCCAGGCCGGCGAAGGGGCCGTCCCTATCCCGGCGGCCCGGGTCAGCACAGCGGAGGGGCAATCATGATCGGCATTTTCGTGGCCCTGGCGGCCGTCATTGCCCTGCTGCTGGCGGTTCCCGCCCTGGTCCTGGCCGGGCAGGTGGCCGCCGCGGTATTCCTGCGGCCCCGTTGGGCGCCCACCGCCCCCGAACGCCCCCGCCTGGCCGTCCTGGTTCCCGCCCACGACGAGGCAGCGGGCATCGCCGCCACCCTGGACAACCTGCGGCCCCAACTGGCCCCCGGCGACCGCCTGCTAGTGGTGGCCGACAACTGCACCGACGCCACCGCCGCCGTCGCCCGGGCCCGGGGCGCCGAGGTGGTGGAGCGCCATGACCCGCAGCACCGGGGCAAGGGCTACGCCCTGGATTTCGGCATCCGCCACCTGGAAGCCGATCCGCCGGAAGCGGTGGTGATCGTGGACGCGGACTGCGCCCTCGCCCCCGGCAGCCTGGACATCCTGGCCCGCCGCTGCGTTGCCGTAGGCCGCCCAGTCCAGGCCATGGACCTGATGCACGCTCCGGCCGGGGCGGGGCTGAAGACCCGCCTGGCGGAATTCGCCTGCCTGGTGAAGAACCAGGTGCGGCCCCTGGGCTTCTACCGCCTGGGACTGCCCTGCCAGCTCATGGGCACCGGCATGGCCTTCCCCTGGCCGGTGATCGCCGGGGTGTCGCTGGCCACCGGCCACATCGCCGAGGACATGAAGCTGGGCCTCGACCTGGCCCGGACCGGCGCCCCGCCGATGTTCTGCCCCGAGGCCCTGGTCACCAGCGCCCTGCCCTCCGCCGCTTCCGGCCTCGCCACCCAGCGGGCCCGCTGGGAGCACGGCCACCTGGGCATCATCGCCGCCGAACTCCCGGCCCTCCTGGGCAAGGCCCTGAGGAAGCGGGACGGCATCCTCCTCGCCCTCGCCCTGGACCTCTCCGTGCCCCCCCTGGCGCTCCTCTGCCTGCTGCTGCCGGCGGTGGCGGGGATGGCCGCCCTGCTCCTCGTCCTGGGCGGCCCCGCCCTGCCCTTGGTCATCGCCCTGGGAGCCGCGGCCCTGACAGCGGTCGCCATCCTGGCCGCCTGGCGGGAATTCGGCCGGCGAGTGATTTCCTTCGGCGACCTGGTGGCGGCCCTCGGATACGCCCTGTGGAAACTGCCCCTTTACCTTAAATTCTTCGTCGGGCGGCAGGTGGAGTGGGTCCGCACCCGGAGGGACGAGCCATGAACCCTTCATTGCCCTGGCGAGCCGGCACTGCCCCGGATTTCGGCCGGGACGTCCATTGCCTTCTGGGCCTGCCCATCGACGCGGTGGACATGGACCAGGCGGTGGCCACCGTGTGGCGGGCCATCCGGCAGCGGAAACCCTGCTTCCTCTCTACCCCCAACCTCAATTTCCTCATCGCCTGCCAGACGGACGGGGAATTCCGCCGCTCGGTCATCGACAGTGACCTTTCCATCGCCGACGGCATGCCCCTGGTCTGGGTTGCCCGCCTCCTGGGCATCCCACTCGCCCAGCGGGTGCCCGGTTCCGGGCTCCTGGAGCACCTGCGGCGCCGCCCGGGAGGGGAACCGGTCAAGGTGTATTTCTTCGGCGGCCAGGACGGGGTGGCGGAGGCCGCCTGCCGCACCCTGTCCCGGGAGGAATCCGGCCTCGCCTGCGTGGGCTTCTCCTCCCCGGGCTACGGTTCCGTCGCCGACATGAGCGGCCAGGAGACCATCGATCGCATCAACCGGAGCGGCGCCGACTTCCTGGTGGTGGCCCTGGGCGCCAAGAAGGGCCAGGCCTGGATTCAGCACAACCGGGCCCGCCTGACGGTGCCGGTGGTAAGCCACCTGGGCGCCGTGGTCAATTTCGTGGCCGGCACCGTGGCCCGGGCCCCCCTTTGGATGCAGGACGACGGACTGGAATGGCTGTGGCGCATCCGGGAAGAGCCCGCCCTCTGGCGCCGCTACTGGCACGACGGCCGGGTCCTGGCCCGCCTCCTGGTCACCCGGGTGCTGCCCTACGCCTGGTTCCTGTGGCGCCGCCGACCCTGGTACGGCGACCTGGCGGGGGCCGCTGTGGATATCCGCAGCGACGACGAACAGCTTCAACTGCGCCTGCACGGCGCCTGGGCCCGGGCCAACCTCCCCCTCTTCCGCAGCTGCCTCACCCAGGACTTCCTGGCCGGCAAGGACCTGCGCCTGGACATGGCGGACGTGACCTACGTGGACAGCGCCTTCGTCGGGCTGCTGATGCTGCTCCACGGCTACCTGCTGCGCCAGCGCCGCCGTTTCACCATCGACCCGGTGTCGCCGCCGGTGCGGCGCATCCTCAAATACGGCTGCGCCGAATTCCTGCTATGTCCGTCACCCGGGTAGCCGTCCTCCTGGCGGCCCTGATGGGCGCCGCCAGCGTCGGGGCCGTGCTCGCCCGGCCCACCGCCAAGGTGGCCGAACTGGGCCCCCGGGTGGACCTGGAAACCATGGTCCCCCGCCGCTTCGCCGGCTGGCGGGAGGAGCCCCAGCAGGCCGTCCAGGTCATCAACCCCCAGACCCGCCAGCTCCTCGACCGGCTCTACAGCCAGATCCTCACCCGGACTTATGTGAACGAGGCCGGGTACCGGGTCATGCTCTCCATCGCCTACGGCGGCGACCAGCGGGAGGGCATGGAGGCCCACAAGCCGGAAGTCTGCTACCCGGCCCAGGGCTTTGCCCTGGTGGATAGCCAACCGGTGGAACTGGCCACTCCCTACGGCACCATCCCGGCCCGCCGCCTGATGACCACCCTGGGCCAGCGCCGGGAGCCGGTCACCTATTGGTACACCGTCGGCAACCGCAGCGTGGACGGCGGCATCCGCAAGAAGCTGGTGGAAATGAGCTTCGGCCTCACGGGACGGATTCCGGACGGGCTTCTCTTCCGGGTGTCTTCCATCGACCCGGACCCGGCGCGGGCCGGCAGGATGCAGGAGGACTTCATCGTCCGGCTGCTGGGAGCGCTGTCGCCGGCGGACCGGCTGAGATTGAGCGGGCTGGGCGGGAAGCCGGAGCCGGGGCTCCTGTCCCGACGCTGACGGCGCTTATCGCTTCAGGCTGTCCCGGATTTCCCGCAGGAGGACGATTTCCTCCGGCGGGGCCTTGGGGGCTTCCGGCGCCCTCCTCCGCAGCCGGTTCATCTGCCGGACCATCAGGAAGATGATGAAGGCCAGGATGAGGAAGTTGAGGCAGACGCTCAGGAAGCTGCCATAGGCCAGCACCGCGCCACCCCGCCGGGCCTCGGCCAGGGTGGTCGCCGTCTGCCCGGACAGGGGGATGAAGTAGTTGCTGAAATCCAGGTTGCCGACGATCTTGCCCACCACGGGCATGATGACGTCGCCCACCAGGGAGTCCACGATCTTCCCGAAGGCGGCCCCGATGATCACCCCGACCGCCAGATCCATGACGTTGCCCTTGAGGGCGAATTCCTTGAATTCACTCAGCATGCCCATTGTTTTGCCTTTTTCGGTGGTTGGTGGAAAAGCGGGGTTGGAAAGGCTGAAAGTGAAGCACTTTCCGAACTCGGCCGGTCTGTGGCTGAGACAGGGTTGGGGAGACAAGGTGCGATTGAAGGCTGGCCGCGATTGATATGCCGTTTGAATTGAGGCACGATCTGGCCCGACTGGCCACTGTCCCAGGAGGACTGAAGGCGACAGGACATGAGGCTTTTCGCGGTTTTATTGGGATGCTCCACCGTCGGACAAATAAAGGGGATCACATGGGAAGAATTTCATTTGTCGCAATGCTTTTTGTCATGGGCTTGGCCTGCCTTGGCATAGCTCTAAGCAGTGCTTCATGGGGCTGGGCCATCGGGGGAATTGCGTTCCTTTCCGTCGGCATATTCGCTCGCCGCCGACTCAAGGAAGAAAGCGAAGTCGGGCCGGAAACGGCATCGAACAAATTCATCGTTCTTGCCTTTCTGGGGTTCTTTGTTGGCTTCGCGTTGATTGTGTTTCTTTCACGAGCCCAACCCTAGCCGGCCTTTGTCCGCTTCCAGTTTCGCCGCTACGCCATCTCGAGGTTACAGCCCATGCAGCTTCGCTCACTCCAACACGCACTGGCGCAAATTGCGGCAGTTATCGTTGTGATGACTGCCCTGCTTGCCGGTTATGTCTGGCTTGAGACGGATAGCGCCAAATCCAAAGCCGAAGCAGTCTGCCAACGTATCCCTGTCGGCACCTCTTACGAGATGGCGTTTGCAGAGATTGCCCGCATTGATGCTGAGCCACGATTACGTACCACCTCCTCAGATTTCTTATCGGTGGGCTTCCGCGGCGCAGCTATGGATCGTTGGCTCTGCAATCTTCGGATTTCGGATGGCAGGGTTGCGGGTCACGAAATCCGTCTCCTCGATTGAGCGTATGAAAAGCCCAGCCATCTTCACCGGCCTGTCGGCTCTTCTGCTGGCGCTCAGCGCGGAAATCCTTTTCATCATTGGTTAAACAGGGATCGTCCCAAAAAGAGGAGAAACTGGCCTCTTCAACGTATGCCATATAAGTCGTTGGCCCGCTCATACCTAGGAACAACCCATGAAACAAAACCCGTTTTCTCCACCGAAATCCAGGATCGCAGACGTATCCGGCTCAAGCACGGTCCATCCGCCCAAACCTCTGGTCATTGCTGCGGTGGCTTTGTTTTCCATCCACATCGCCATTTTCGCCAATTATTTCGGCATGTATTTCGAATTGGTCCGCACCGGAGCCATACCTGCCCTGGGGCCACTATTCGGCCTGGTCGCTGACATCGTCTTGTTTTTCGCCATGGCGTTGCTGCTTTTCAAGCGCTGCATCAAGCCCCTCTTTCTTGCAGCCGGTGCTGGATTGCTCTTGGCTAACGGTCTTACCTGGAACGTACCGTTTGATCGCGCTTTTATCTTGGTTACCTACGGGCTTGGCGCCGCGGTAGCTTTCTTTGGTTGGTGGGTGGCTACTCACCAGAAGCGAATCGGCATCTGACAGAACACTCACAAACCCAGCCCTGCAACAGTATGACCAAAATGAATCCTTACGCGCCGCCAACTGCCGATCTTGTAAGAGACGATACCCCTCCTGCTGCAGAGCCACCCCGGTTTGGCGGATGGCTACTGTTGGTTGCCTTGGGGGTCGTGATATCTCCCCTACGTATCGCTATTCAAATGTTCCCGATGTACGGGAAGATAGTTTCCGAGCAATGGCGCACGGGCATTCTTTCGCCGAATTCGTCCGCATTCAGCCCGCTGGTCACATCCTTCATAGCCGGTGAAGCGTTGGTCAATCTGGCTTTACTGGTGGCTCTCCTATTTCAGGCGTACCTCTTCTTTAGGAAGAAGAAGACTTTCCCGTTGGTATTCATTCGGGTTTCTCTCACAGCGCTAGCCATTCTGGTCATCGATGCATGGATAACGGGACTTGTGTTTCCCAACCATGATGCGCTTGATAAGGACACCATCAAGGATATAGGCCGTGCTGCAGTCAATTGTGCAATTTGGATCCCGTATATGCTGAGATCAAAGCGGGTGAAGGAAACCTTTGTGAACTAGCCGCTGAGGGTCGTGTACTTCGCCCTTAAGGACTACCGAAACCGCAACCGTCCCAAGTCCGGAACAACCAGCATCGGAACCACACCGCCTTAGCAGATCAGCCCCATGCCCACCGACACCCCACCCAAAATAAACCTAGACGGCGTCATCGCAACCCATTGGCAAGACGTGCCGCCCAAGGCGCTATGCCACCCCGGCTTCAGCACCCGGCTGCTCTGGTCCCAGCCGGACGGCCGGCGGGCGCTCATGTTCGAGATCGCCCCGGGTGCGGTCTATCCCGAGCTGGATATCCATTCCCCCGGCCCCGAGGAGGTGTTCGTCGTCTCGGGCACCTTCTGCGATGGTGAGAAAGCCTATCCGGCGGGCACCTTCATCCACCATCCGGCAGGGACTTCCCACATGCCCCAGTCCCAGGAAGGATGCGTGTTGTTCGTGTTCTTTCCAGAGGGTTAAAGCGGGGTTTCCCGCGCTCTTGGCCGGCACGGTTGCATGGTTCGAGGAAAGAATTCACCCGCTCGTCTTCCGGTCCCGATTCCAGATCAGCACACCCTCCCGCCACACCTTGCGCACCCGGTGAAAAGGGACGCTGTGGCGGACGCCCTCTTCATCGACGACCTCGAACAGCGAGGGGTTGTCGGTACGCCATGACACCTCGCCGAGCCCCACTCTCCTGATGTTCCGGGAAACCCGGTCCCAATAACCGATTTCGAACCGGCTCCGGGCATAGGCCTCGTCCCAGCGGATGCGGGCCAGCAGTTGGTGGATCGGCGTCATGGCTCGCCGCCGTTTCGGGGCAAGAACGCCCCTACTGGACGCAACCTCCCCGCCCCGGCGCCAGACGGTAGAAATTGGCGTCCAGGTAGCAGGCCAGGTCCGCCGTATCGCCCTTGTCCCAGCTCCGGCCGGCATTGGCCTGCCAGCGGCGCACCTGGGCGGTGAGGGTGGCCCAGTTGGTCACCGCCTTCTTCTCCCGCCAGTGCATCTGCTGGGTGTGGCAGGCGTCGCAGTGGGTGGTGTAGAGCAGTTCGCCCCGGCCGATGCTGCCCGGCGGCTGCGCCCAAGCGGCGGAACACCATCCCAGGGCGAGGACGGCTAACTGTAGCGAGGGAGTCCGTTTCATGGCTCTTTCGACAACATTGGCGAGACGCTTATCCCGGTAGGACGGACTGTAATTGTTCCCTACTGCCGTTGTGGTTATGATGCTAAATAACTGACTTTCGTCATATTACTCCAGGGGCGGCCACGACGGGCACCGCACAAGAACCCGCGATCCTCCCTGGCAAGTCCAACCCTGACCGGCCCCGCGGCCCCATCCCCATGGCCCACTCTGAAGCTCCCCTGATCGAAGACAAACCCCATCCCCTGACGTTAGACCTCGCTGCCGCCGATGCGCCCAGCCGGACCGTCGGCGAGATCGTCCGGGGCAAGCTGCTGACCTGCGGTCCCGGCGTCACCGTCGCCGAAGCCGCCGGGCTGATGGCGGAGAACCGTTGCAGTTCCATCGTGGTGATGGACGATGATGCTCCCACCGGCATCTGGACCGAGCGGGACGCCCTCAACCTGGATTTCGCCCGGCCCGACGTTTTCGACCAGCCCATCGGCACGGTCATGACGCCGGCGGTGAAGAGCATTCCCGAGGATGCCGCCATCAGCGCCGCCGGCATCCGCTTCCGCCATGAGAACATCCGCCACCTGCTGGTGGTGAACGATTCCGGCCTGCCCCTCGGCATGCTGTCCCAGACCGACGTGGTGCTGAACCACGGGGTGGAGCATTACCTCACCTTCCGGGATGTGCGTTCCGTCATGTCGGAGAACCTGGCGAGCATTCCCGCCGACACCTCCCTGGGCGAAGCCGCCCGGATCATCCGGGAAACCAACGGCGAGGCGGCCATCGTCATCTCCCCCGACTGGCCGGATGCCGGCATCGTCACCGAGCGGGACATCGTGCGCATGGTGGGCAAGCGCCAGGGGGGCACCGTGGGGGAGGCGGCCACCCGGCCGGTAATCAGCGTCCATCCCAATTCGGCCCTGCTGCAGGCCCGCAACCTCTTCGCCCAGTACGGTTTCCGCCACCTCGCGGTGCGGGACGAGCAGGGGGAGTACGTGGGGCTGCTGTGCTTCTCGGACATCCTCGCCACCCTCCAGCACGAGTACGTGGCCCAGCTCAATTCCGCCCTGTGGGAGCGGGACGAGGCCCTGATCCGCTCCCGCAAGGATCTGCACCTGGCCCGCCAGGTGATCGAGGCCACCCTGGACGGGGTGATGATCATCGACGAGAAGGCCGAGATCGAATACGTGAATCCGGCCTTCACCCACCTCACCGGCTACGAGGCCCACGAGGTGATCGGCCGCAATCCGCGACTCCTCCAGTCCGGCCGCCAGGGCCCGGAGTTCTATTCCAAGATGTGGTCGGAGCTGACCCACGTCGGCCACTGGCAGGGGGAAATCTGGAACCGGCGCAAGGACGGCAGCATTTTCGCCGAATGGCTGACGGTCAATTCCATCCGGGCCGACGACGGGCGCATCATCAAGTTCGCCGCCATTTTCAGCGACATTACGGAAAAGAAGCGCAAGGAGGAGCAGGTCCACAACCTGGCCTATTACGACGCCCTCACCCAGCTTCCCAACCGGCGGCTCTTCACCGACCGGCTGCGCCATGCCATGGCCAACGCCAACCGGCAGTGCATCAAGCTGGCGGTCATGTTCCTGGACCTGGATCTGTTCAAGGGCATCAACGACACCCTGGGCCACGACGTGGGGGACACCGTGCTGGTGGAAACCGCCAAGCGCCTGCAGGACTGCCTGCGGGAGGGCGATACCGTGGCCCGCCTGGGCGGCGACGAGTTCGTGGTCCTCATGCCGGAACTGAAGGAGGACGCCGACGCCGCCCGCCTCGCTTCCCGGCTCATTGCCGCCGTGAAGGCGCCCCTCCAGGTCGGCGGCCGGGAACTCTACGTCACCACCAGCGTGGGTATCGCCGTCTTCCCCGAGGACGGCAAGGATGCGGAAGGCCTCCTGAAGTGCGCCGACACGGCCATGTACCAGGCCAAGCAGAGCGGCCGCAACACCTACCAGCTCCATTCCCTGACCCTGAACACCCTGTCGGCCCGGCGGCTGTCCATGGAGCAGCACCTGCGCGCCGCCATCGAGAAGGCCGAAATGGAGCTGGCCTATCAAGTGAAGGTGGATGTGAACAGCGGCGCCATGTGCGGCGCCGAGGCCCTGATCCGCTGGACCCACCCGGAGCTGGGCGTGGTCCAGCCCACCGATTTCATCCCCCTGGTGGAACGCATGGGCCTCATGCCCACCCTGGGGGAGTGGGTGCTGCGCACCGCCTGCCGCCAGAACCGGCGCTGGATGGACCAGGGGCTGCCCCATATCCGCATGGCGGTGAACCTGTCGGCCAAGCAGTTCCTCAAGGGCAACCTGGCGGACACCATCGTCTCGGTGCTGCACGAGAGCGGCATGCCCCCCGAGCTCCTGGAAGTGGAACTGACCGAGGGCACCATCATCAGCCATCCCCAGGAAGTGGGCCGGGTGCTGGAGCGGCTGAGCGCCGCCGGCGTGCGCATCGTCATCGACGACTTCGGCACCCGCCAGTCCAGCCTCAAGGCCCTTTCCCAGATGCCCATCGACGCCCTGAAGATCGACCACAGCTTCATCGACGGCCTGGGCCAGGCCTTCGAGGAGCGGGAAATCATCAGCGCCATCATCCGCCTCGCCCACGCCCTGGGCATGCGGGCGGTGGCGGAAAGCGTCGAGCACATGTATCAGGTGGAAGTCCTGCGGGCTGCCGGCTGCGACGAGATCCAGGGACACCTGATCAGCCGGGCCGTCTCGGCGGCGGACCTGGAGACCCTGTTCCACCGGAAGCTGCTGCCGACGGGCTGAGGGATTCGGGCCTGGGGAGGCCTATTGGGGGTAGAATCCGCCGAAATGCAAAACGCATAGGGCGGTTTTTTGAACAAGGGGGATGCCATGCATATCAAACTCGCCGTAGCCGCTGTCGCCGTCATGCTGGTTGCCTATCCGGGGGAGAGCGAAGCCCGGCGCTTCGGCGGCGGCGTCCGGATCTCTTCGACGCCGAAGACCTCTTCTCCGTCCTATTCCGTGCCCACCGTGCGCGTGCACACCAACAACAACTCCAGCGCCCCATCCGGCAACGCCCTGGCCGTCGGCAGCGTGCCCTACGGGACGGTATCGAAGAACGCCGCCCAGGCCCTGGAGCCCCTCTCCCCGGAAGAGGCCCGCCGCCGGGCCGAGAAGCAGGCCGAGGACGAGCGCCTGGCCAATATCGCCAACGAGGAGCGCAAAGCCGCCCGGGCAAAGGAAAAGGCCGAACAGGAGCGGCTGGCGGCCATCGGCGCCATCGAGCGGGAAAAGCAGGAGCAGGTCCAGAGAGCCGAGGCCCTGCGCATTGCCAAGCTGGAAGCCGAGCAGGAACGGGCCCGCAAGCAACTGGCCCGTGAACGCCAGTGCAAGATCCAGCCGGTCATGACCGATGCCGAGATCGCCCTCTGCAAGGAGGTCTGGCGCTAACGCCGGCTCAAGCCTTGGCCGGCGGACCGCCCGCCGGCCCCATCCGCCCCTCGAAGGCCATGCAGGGCTGGCCGGAAGCCGCCAGCACCTCCTGGCTGGGCAGGCGCCGGCTCCTGAACCCCAGGGCAGTGCAAGCGTAGGGAAAGCTCACGTCGTGGGTGATGACGTGATGGCGGCATTTCATGCAGTTGGGGGAGTCTTCCCGGGCTTGATTCAATGTCGGCGGTCCATCGGGGGGATTGCGCCCCTATTCTAGCCCGAGCCCTGGCCCGCCTCCCGGGTGGTCTGCAGGGCCGGATCGTTATCGTCCTGCCGGGCAGTCTCGTCGTCCTTCCTGATCTGGTCCATGCGGGTGTCGAGGTTGTCCTGCTTGGCGGGGTCGTCGGGCTTGCCGGTATCGGCAAGCTGGTCGTCGGGTTTAGGGGGATTTGCCATGGTCCGTATCCTTTTTTGGCGTGGAACGCCATTGGACCGCGGCGGGATACGAACTTTCCCTGGCCGGGCCTTCCCGAACTTCACCCCCACGCTTTTGTCCGATTGAACAGCCTTGATCGACAGGAAGGCATCTTCCTCCCCGGCGCCGCGCCGGTGCCTGCATCCCCCCAGGACCGCCTATCGAAAGTGAAATACGCCCCCTTCTCCGGCAACCTCGTCATGGTAGGTTTCGGCAGCGTCGGGCAGGCGGTGCTGCCGGTACTGCTCAAGCATCTGGAAATCCGGCCGGGGCAGGTCCGCATCATCGCGGCCGATGACGCCGGGGCCGAAATTGCCAGAAAGCACGGCGTCGAGCTGACGGTGCACCGCCTCACCGAGGAGGACTACCAGGCGGCCCTCGAACCCCGGCTGAAGGCGGGGGACTTTCTCCTCAACCTGTCGGTGGATGTCTCCAGCCTGTCCCTCATCAAGCTGTGCTGGCGCCGGGGCGTCCTTTACCTGGACACCTGCATCGAGCCCTGGCCGGGGGGCTACGACGATCCGTCCCGGACGCCCTCCCAGCGCTCCAACTACGCCCTGCGGGAGGAAATCCTGGCCTTCCGCCTGGACAAGCGTTCGGGCCCCACCGCCATCCCCACCCAGGGCGCCAACCCGGGGCTGGCGTCCCTGTTCGTGAAGCAAGCCTTGCTCGACATGGCCAACCACGCCGGCCTCGCCTTTTCCAAACCGGCCAGCTACGAGGATTGGGCCGAACTGGCCCGGCGCCTGGACATCAAGGTCATCCACATCGCCGAGCGGGACACCCAGACCTCTGCCCGCCGCAAGGAGCGGGACGAATTCGTGAATACCTGGTCGGTGATGGGCTTCGTGGGGGAGGGCCAGCAGCCCGCCGAGTTGGGCTGGGGCACCCACGAGCGCCACTGGCCGGCGGACGCCGGGCGCCACGGCTACGGCTGCGACGCCGCCATCTACCTGAAGCGCCCCGGCGCCGCCACCCGGGTGCGGAGCTGGACGCCCCTGGAAGGGCCGTACCATGGCTTCCTCATCACCCACGGGGAATCCATCTCCATCGCCGACCACCTGACGCTGCGGGAAAACACCGCCGTTGCCTACCGCCCCACCGTCCATTACGCCTATCACCCCTGCGACGACGCGGTGCTGTCCATCCACGAAATCGC
>JBLNBI010000102.1:0-6271 GCA_050259815.1 Actinomycetota bacterium
CCTGCCGTATTGAGCCCCGCGGCCTGGTCCCGCAGGCGCTGGAGCATGGGCAGCCGGACGAGGGCCTGGATGCCGGTGAGGAAGACGCGGCCGGAAGTCGCGGTGTATTTGTCTTCCAGGGTGAAACGTGCGAGGGGGCCAAGGCCCTCTGCCAAGTTGGTCATGGTCGTCTCCACCTTGTATGCGCCTTGTGGGCACAGTTCCTTGTCATCGTCCGCCGCGGGTAGCGGCGGCGATGTCTGCAAGATGGACTTTAGGACGCCGTTATAGTTCCGGCAAGATCTTCCCGGGGTTGAGCAGGTTTTTCGGGTCCAGTGCGGCCTTCAATGTACGCATCACGTCCAGGGCGGCCTCCCCGTGTTCCCTGGCCAGGTACTTGCGCTTGCCCAGGCCAACCCCGTGCTCGCCGGTACAGGTGCCTTCCATGGCCAAGGCCCGTTCCACCACCCGGCTGCTGATCCAGGCGGCCTCTTCCATTTCCTTGGCATTGTCCGTGTCCACCAGCACCACCAGGTGGAAATTGCCGTCCCCTACGTGGCCGAAAAGGGCGATGGGGATGCTCACCTGGGCGATGTCCTCGTTGGTGGCGGCGATGCACTCGGCCAGTCGGGAAATGGGTACGCACACGTCGGTGGGGAAGCAGCGGCTGCCCGGCTTCAATTGCAGGCAGGCGAAATAGGCGTCGTGGCGGGCCTGCCAGAGCTTGCTGCGATCCTCGGGGCGGGTAGACCAGGCGAAATCCCACCCGCCGAATTCGGCTGCGACGGCCTGGACCGTCTTGGCCTGCTCCGCCACACCGGCGGGGCTACCGTGGAACTCGAAGAACAGGGTGGGCGATTCGGTTAGTTCCGTCTTGCTGTGGCGGTTGATGGCATTCAGGGCCAGGGCGTCCAGGAGTTCGATGCGGGCTACCGGCACGCCGAGCTGGATGGTCTGGATCACCGTCTGTACCGCATCGTCCACGGTGGGGAAGGCGCAGACGGCGGCGGAAATGGCTTCCGGGATGGGGTAGAGCTTCACGGTCAGTTCCGTGATGATGCCCAGGGTTCCTTCCGAACCCACCAGGAGCCGGGTCAGGTCGTAGCCGGCAGAAGATTTCCGGGCCCGGCCGCCGGTCTTGATGACGCGCCCGTCGGCCATGACCGTGGTAGTGGCCATGACGTTCTCCCGCATGGTGCCGTAGCGCACGGCATTGGTGCCGGATGCCCGGGTGGCGGCCATGCCGCCCAGGGTGGCGTCAGCCCCCGGGTCGATGGGGAAGAAGTAGCCGGTGCCCTTCAAAGCGTCGTTCAATTGCTTCCTGGTGACGCCGGCCTGGACGGTGGCATCCCCATCCTCGGGGTGGATGGCGATGACCCGGTTCATGCCGGAGAGGTCGACGGAGATGCCGCCCCGGGGCGCCAGCACATGTCCCTCCACCGAACTGCCGACCCCGTAGGGAATGACGGGCACGTCATGGGCGGCGCACAGCTTCACGACTTCGGCCACTTCCTCGGTGCTTTCCGCGAAGACCACGCCGTCGGGCAGCATGGGGTCGTGGACCGACTCGTCACGGCCGTGCTGGAGACGGGTGGATTCCCCCTGGGAGAAGCGCTTTCCGAAGCGCTCGGACAGGGTCGAAAGGAGGGAAGAAGGCAAGTTCGCTGCTGGCATAAACAAATTCCGAAAAGATTAGACAACGGGTAGTCCGAATGATTGACAGGCCAGGAATCCGCCGGGAAAATCGGCCGGATAACTGCAGCATTCCCCCAATAGCTTATAAATTCAGGAGACCCATCGATGCGCGCTTTCCAAGCCAAGCTGTCCGTCGTTGCCCTTTCCGTTGCCGCCGCCTTCGCCTTGGCCGCCTGCGGTCAGAAGGAAGAGCCGAAACCCGCCGCTCCGGCCGCACCCGCTGCCCCGGCAGCCAAACCGGAAGTGACCGTCAAGCTTGGCCACGTGGCGCCCATGACCGGTCCCCAGGCCCACCTCGGCAAGGATAACGAAAACGGCGCCCTCCTGGCAGTGGAAGAGCTGAACGCCAAGGGCCTCGAAATCGGCGGCGCCAAGGTCAAGTTCGAACTCCTGGGCGAGGACGACCAGGCCGATCCCAAGCAGGGCACCATCGTTGCCCAGAAGCTGGTGGACGCCAAGGTGAACGGCGTCATCGGCCACCTCAACTCCGGCACCACCATCCCGGCCTCCAAGCTCTACGCCGATGCCGGCATCCCGCAGATTTCCGGCTCCGCCACCAATCCCAAGTATACCCAGCAGGGCTTCGCCACCGCCTTCCGGGTCATGGCCAACGACGAGCAGCAGGGCAAGGCCCTGGGCGAGTTCGCCGCCAAGCAGGGCGTCAAGACTGTCGCCGTGATCGATGACCGCACCGCCTACGGCCAGGGCCTGGCCGACGAATTCCGCAAGTCCGCCGAAGCCAACGGCATCAAGGTGGTGGCCAACGAATACACCAACGACAAGGCCACCGACTTCAAGGCCATCCTCACCAAGATCAAGTCCAAGAAGCCCGACCTGGTGTTCTACGGCGGCATGGACGCCCAGGGCGGCCCCATGGTCAAGCAGATGGCCGAACTGGGCATGAAGGGTACCAAGTTCCTGGGCGGCGACGGCGTGTGCACCCCGGAATTCATGAAGCTGGGCGGCCCCGCAACCGACGGCCAGTACTGCTCCCTGCCGGGCAAGCCCCTGGAGAAGCTGGCCAAGGGCCCGGAGTTCAAGGACAAGTTCACCAAGAAATTCAACGCCGAAATCCAGCTCTACGCCCCCTACGTCTATGACGCAGTAATGGTGATGGCCGATTCCATGAAGCGGGCCAATTCCGTGGAGCCGGCCAAGTTCCTGCCGGAAATCGGCAAGACCAAGTACGACGGTGTTACCGCCCACATCGAGTTCGATCCCAAGGGCGACCTGAAGGACGGCGCCATCTCCCTCTACCAGTACAAGGGCGGCAAGCTCGAGTACGTGGAAACCCTGGGCGGCACCCCCGCTGCCGCCGAACCGGCGCCCGCCCCGGCCGCCGCCTCCGCTCCCGCCGCTGCGCCGGCGACCCCGGCGGAGAAGAAGTAAGTCTGCCTCACTTGAACGGGACGGCGCCTAAGGGCGCCGTTTCTCCATGGATACATTATTCCAACAGCTTATCAACGGCCTGGTCCAGGGTAGCATCTACGCCCTGGTCGCCCTCGGCTACACCATGGTCTACGGGATCATGGGCCTCATCAATTTCGCCCACGGGGAAGTGGTCATGATCGGCACCCTGGTGGCCATCACGGTCATCAGCAGCCTCACGGCCATGGGATTGCCGGTAGGGCTCGCGGGCTTGGCGGGCGTGGCGGCGGCCATTATCGTCTGCATGGCCCTGGGCTGGTGGCTGGAGCGGGTCGCGTACCGTCCCCTGCGCCACGCGCCGCGTCTGACGCCGCTTATTACCGCCATCGGCATGTCCATCGTCCTCCAGAACTTGGCGATGATCATCTGGGGTCGCAATTACCGGACCTTCCCGCCCCTCATGGAAACCCAGACTTTCGAGGTGGCTGGCGCTAGCTTCACCAATGTCCAGGTCATGATCGTGCTGGTTTCCGCCGCCATGATGGCAGGCCTCCTCTTCCTCATCTACCGCACCAAGCTCGGCATGGCCATGCGGGCCACTTCCCAGAATCCCCAGGTGGCGAGCCTGATGGGGGTCAATATCAACCGGGTCATCGCCTCCGCCTTTGTGGTGGGTTCGGCCCTGGGGGCCGTGGCCGGGGTGATGGTGGGCAACTATTACGAGATCGCCCATTACCAGATGGGCTCCATGCTGGGCCTCAAGGCCTTCACCGCCGCCGTCCTGGGCGGCATCGGCAATATCGCCGGTGCCATGGCGGGCGGGGTGCTCCTGGGCATCATCGAGGCCCTGGGCGCCGGCTATATCGGCGACCTGACCAACGGCTTCCTGGGGAGCAATTACCAGGACATCTTCGCCTTCATCGTGCTGATCGGCGTCCTCATGTTCCGGCCCTCGGGATTGCTGGGGGAAAAGACGGGGGATCGGGCATGAACGCAGGCAAGGTCCTCTGGCTCAATCCCCGCTCCGCCGGGGGCATCGCCCTCATTGCCGTCGCCCTGCTGGCGCTGCCCTTCGTGGCGGCCATGGGCGGGCAGGCCTGGGTGCGCATCGTCGATTTCGCCATCCTCTACGTCTTCCTGGCTCTGGGGCTCAATATCGTGGTGGGCTTCGCCGGGCTACTGGACCTGGGCTACGTGGCCTTCTACGCCGTCGGCGCCTACGCCTACGCCCTGCTCGCCAGCCCCCACTTTGGCTTGCACCTGCCCTTCTGGGCCATCCTGCCCATGGGGGCGGCGGCGGCCTGCATCTTCGGTATGCTCCTGGGGGCGCCGACCCTGAAGCTGCGGGGGGATTACCTGGCCATCGTCACCCTGGGGTTCGGGGAGATCATCCGCATCTTCCTCAACAACCTGAATGCGCCTATCAACATCACCAACGGCGCCCAGGGCATCACCCTGATTGACCCGATCGCGGTAGGAAGCTTCAAGTTCAGCGGCAATACCCAGTTGTTCGGGCTCACCTTGAGCGGGCCCCAGAAGTACTACTTCCTGCTGGTCGCTCTGGCCATCGTCGTCATCCTCATCAACCTGCGGCTCCAGCATTCCCGCATCGGCCGGGCCTGGCAGGCCATCCGGGAGGACGAGATCGCCGCTAAGGCCATCGGCATCAACACCCGCAACATCAAGCTCCTGGCCTTCGCCATGGGGGCGAGCTTCGGCGGCGTGGCTGGCGGCATCTTCGCCGCCATGCAGGGCTTCGTTTCCCCGGAGAGCTTCTCCCTGGTGGAGTCGGTCATGATCCTGGCCATGGTGGTGCTGGGAGGCATGGGGCATATCCCGGGGGTGATCCTGGGGGCGGTGCTCCTCTCCGTCCTGCCCGAGGTGCTGCGCTATGGCGTCGGCCCTGTCCAGCAGGCGGTCTTCGGCAAGGTGCTGGTGGACCCGGAAAGCCTGCGCATGCTCATTTTCGGCCTGGCTCTGGTGCTGGTCATGCGCTGGCGGCCGGCGGGGCTGTGGCCGTCGCCGGAGCGTCGGCGCGAACTGGCGGAGAAAGTGCGATGACTGACGTTCTTCTCGAAGCCAAGGGCGTCGCCAAGCATTTCGGCGGGGTGAAGGCCCTGCGGGACGTCTCCCTTACCATCCGCCGGGGCGAGGTCTATGGCCTGATTGGCCCCAACGGGGCCGGCAAGACTACCTTGTTCAACTGCCTCACCGGGCTCTATGTCCCGGAAGAGGGGAGCTTCGTATTCGACGGCGCTCCCCTGGCGGCTGATGCGCCCCATCAGGCCGCAGCCCGGGGCATCGCCCGCACTTTCCAGAACATCCGCCTGTTCGGCAACATGACCGCCCTGGAGAATGTCATGGTGGGCCGCCATGTGCGGACCCGGGCCGGAGTTTTCGGCGCCATTTTCCGGGATGGGCGCACCAAGGCCGAGGAAGCCGCCATCGAGCGCCGGGCCGAGGAACTGCTCCATTACGTCGGCATCGCCGACCGAGCCTGGGACCTGTCCAAAAATCTGTCCTACGGCGACCAACGCCGCCTGGAAATCGCCCGGGCCCTGGCCACGGAGCCCAAGCTCCTGTGCCTGGACGAGCCCGCCGCCGGCATGAACGCCACCGAAACGGAGGAGTTGCGCGGCCTCGTCGAAGGCATCCGCAAGGATGGCACCACCGTGCTCCTTATCGAGCATGACGTGAAGCTGGTGATGGGCCTGTGCGACCGGGTGGCGGTGCTGGATTACGGCCAGAAGATCTGCGAAGACGTGCCGGCGGTAGTCCAGAAGGACCCGCGGGTGATCGAAGCTTATCTGGGAGGAGGCCACAGTGCTTGAGGTAACGGGACTGCGGGTCGCCTATGGTGGCATCCAGGCGGTACGGGGAATCACCTTCCACGTGAAGGAAGGGGAAATGGTCTCCCTCATCGGCGCCAACGGCGCGGGCAAGACCAGCTCCCTCAAGGCGGTCGCCCGGGTGCTGGATTCGGCCGGGGGCGACGTCCATTTCTGCGGCAAGGACATCACCCGTCTTCCGCCCCACCACCTGGTCCGCGAGGGCATAGCCCTGGTGCCGGAAGGGCGGGGCGTCTTCCCCCGTCTGTCGGTGGCGGAGAACCTGGCCATGGGTGCCTTCATTCGGGACGACGCGGGTGAGATCGCCAAGGACCTGGATCAGGTCTACGGCCACTTCCCACGCCTCAAGGAGCGGGCAGCCCAACTGGCCGGCACTCTGT
>JBLNBI010000103.1:0-16615 GCA_050259815.1 Actinomycetota bacterium
GATGGGATGAGCGAAGCGTTCGTTGAAGCGCTCCTGGGAACCGAGTAACCCGGGATTCACGAAGCGCATCACTGACCACAGCTCCGCCAGGCGGTTTTCCACCGGGGTGCCGGACAGCGCCAGGCGGAAATCCGCCGCCAGTTCGAACACCGCCTGGGAACGCTTGGCGGAAGCGTTCTTGAAGGCCTGGGCCTCGTCGGCCACGGCAGTGTGCCAGGGGATGGCCGTGAAGCGTTCCTGGGCCTGCTGGAACAGAGTGTAGGAGGCGATGACCACGTCGCCCGGGCCGAGGTTGGCGAGGGCGTCTTCCCGATCTCCGTCCCCGTAGATTTCCGCCTTCAGGGAAGGGGCAAAGCGTTCCACCTCTGCCTGCCAATTGCCGCACACCGAGGTCGGGGCCACCACCAGGGCCGGCCCGCCCTTGGCCCGAGCGAGGAGCACGGCGATGGCCTGGAGGGTCTTGCCCAGGCCCATGTCGTCGGCGAGGCAGGCGCCGAAACCGGCGGCGGCCAGGCGCATGGCCCAGACGTAGCCTTCCTCCTGGTAGGGACGCAGCTCGGCCTGGAGATTGCGGGGCACCTTGATCGTTTCCGCCTGGGCCCGGCGCAGGCGCTCCACCGCGTCCCGGAAGGCGTCGTCGGCGCGGACCTGGGTTTCCTCCAGGGCTTCGTCGGCCAGGGAAGCGGCCAGCCGGGGAAGGCGGATGCCCTCGCCGTCTTCCTCCGCCACGGCATCCAGCCCGGCCAGGCGGTCCTTGAGATGCCGGGTGAGGGCGGCGTAGACGCCGTCGCCGATGGGCACGAAGCGGCTCTTGCCCCGGGCGGCGGCGAGCAGCGCTTCCAGGCGGACCACGCGCCCTTCCTCCAGCTTGGCTTCCCCGTCGATGCGGAACCAGTCCCCCTCGCCGGAGACACTCATCTCCAGTTGGGACGTGTCGAGGGGAATGACCCGAATCCGTTGCCCCTTGGGCCAGTCGATGGCCTCCACGGCTTCCAGGGCGGGCAGCTTCTCCAGCATGTCGAGGGCCAGCTCGGGGTCGGTGACCAGCCACTCGTAGCCCGTCGGCCGTTCTTCCGGAGGGCCGAGGAAGGCCAGGGCTTCCTGCACGGCCTCCAGGTTCTGCTGTTCCGCGGCAAGGTTCCGTTCGGTCCCCAGGCTTTCCCCGGCGATGGAAGTCATCAGCCGGGCGTGGCCCTGGCCGGGGGCGAGGCGGGGACCTTCCGGCCCCAAGGGGGCGGCCACCAGCCGCAGGACCAGGTCATCGCCGGCAGGGGCGAGCTCCGCCCGCAGCCGGGTATCGGCGGCAATTTCCCGGGAGGCCCGGATGAGGTCGGCCTGGATCTGGAAGTGGTCGGCCAGGACCCGCAGGGTCTTCTGCAACTCGTCCCGGGCCGAGGTGGGAACCGTGAAGGATTCCCCGAGGAGGCGGGCCGCCCGCTGCTGGGCGGCGGTGAGGCGGATGATCCGCAGGCGCTGGGGGGAATCCTGGAGCAGGGTGATGGCGCGCAACTCCTCCCGCTCCCTGAGTTGGTCATTGGTGGCGCGGTCCGCCGTCAGGTCGGTGGCGGCCCGCAGGGGCGGCTTGAGCCGCAGGACGAAATTCCGGCCCGTCTTCTCCACCTCTATTTCCGGCTTGCCCTCCACCAACTCCACGGGCTGCCCGGGGCTGGCGGCGAGGACAACGTGGGGGTGACCGACCAAGGCCTCCAGGGCCGCCGGCCGGTTCAGCACATGGCGCTTGCCCTGGCCCCGGCCGGGGCGGATGGCATGGGCCACCTTGGCGTCCCAGGGAGGAAGCCGGACATTGCCGGCCAGCTTGCCGAGGCTGATGGGCCGGGGCGTGCTCCAGCCCCGGGGGCCCTGCTTCTGCTCGAAGGGCTGGATGTCCTCCAGGCCGCCGTCGGGGCCCAGGGCGATGGACCATTGAAGGCGGGTGGCCTCGGTGGGGCTGTCGGTATCGATCTGCTCGCTGCCCAGAGATTGCAGGGCCGTCAGGACCTTCCGCCAGGCTTCGCCCCGCCCGGCCACGAAAAAGGGGACGCCCGCCTCCTTGCCGTCCAGCACCCGGGCGGCGGCTTCGGCCTGGCTGTCCAGCCAGGCGAGGCGGCAGGTGCCCAGGCGCTCCCGGATGGCCTGGGCGGTTTCCTGGAGGCGCTCCCGCAGGGCCGGGTCGCCCTCCGGGCCAATCCCCAGGGTGTCGGCCCCCACCCAGGCGGCGAGCAGCAGGCGCTGGAAGTCGTCATAGCCCGCCGGCTTGGGGCGGCGGGGCGGGGGGATGAAGACGCCCGCATCCAGGTGGGCTTCCCCCAGGTGTACGTCGATGGCGTGGGTCCAGCGGCCCCAGGGTTCAAAGGGATCGGGGGACTGGGTGCCGGCTTCCCCCTGGCAGAAGCGGCGGGCCAGTTCCAGGTGGCCGGGGGTGTTCTGGGCCAGGAGGCAGAGGGGATAGCACCAGGCGACGCTGGTCGGGAACAGGCGCTTGCGGGCGGGGGTCTCGGATTGGCGGCGCTTGATGGCCGCCTCGAAGGCCCCCTGGGCCGCGGCGTAGTCCCCGGCCTGGACCGGGATGCAGGCGGCGAGGGCGTCGGCGATGCCGTTGTCGATGGTCCCCAATACGACTTCGGCCCGTTCCCGTTCGCCGCCATGGACCAGCCATTCCGCCAGGAGCAGGCGGATTTCCTCGGAAAACCGTTCAGCCTCCATCTGGATCTGTTCCCACACCCACTCGGCGATGGGCAGACCGGCGGGGTTCCAATCCCGGCACAGGCCGGAAAGAGCCGTGACGATCAGCCGCTCCCGCCACTCGCCGTCGATGCGCTGGAAAAGGGCGCCGTCGAAGGCCGCCAGGGCCGCTTCGGCGATGACGTCGTCCAGGTGCATGGCCTGGGCAATGGAGTCGGCGAGCGGATTCAGTTCGGCGGCCGGGGTGCCGGTGTAGAGGGCGAGGCGGAAGAGGGCGACGGTGGCGCCCCGGTCGTAGATGGGCCAGTAATAGGCGGCGCTGGCGGGGCGAAAGGATTCCAGCTGGTAGAGGGCGTGGCGCAGGGCTGCGGGATCGGTATCGGAGAGAAGCTCGCCGTAGATGGGGCTGCGTTCGCCGTCAGGGAGGCGGTAGAGGCCTTCCTGCTTGGGCAGCCGCAGGACTTGGCCGGCTTCCGCCATCGTCCGGAGGTGGCGTTCGACATCTTCGCCGGAGAATTCCCCGCCATCGGCCCGGGCATAGTCCAGGAGCGGCAGGAGGCGGTGGACCGCCGCCGCTGGGCGGTAGGTCCACAGGAGAGCCAAGGCCCGGGCGACCTGGCGGGTGTCGTGGTCCAGCATGCCGGGTCGACCGGCCGAGGGGGCCGGCGTTCCGAGGGGCTCGGCCGAAATGATGGAACGTCAGGTCAGGAAAATGGGAAAGTGTTTCCGTTCCTGGGAAAACCGCTGGCGGCATTCCCGGGGGCGGGAACGCCGGGGCTGTTACGGAGGCAGGCAGCAGGGGAAATCAGGCGGGGGAGGAGGCGTCCGCCGGGAGGGCAATGTAGAAGCAACTGCCCTTGCCCTCTTCGGATTCGACCCAGATGCGCCCGCCATGGCGGCTGACGATCCGATGGCACATCGCGAGGCCGATACCGGAGCCGGGGTAGGCCTGGCTGCCGTGCAGCCGGCGGAAAAGCTCGAATATCTGCTGGTGGTACTTGGGGGAAATGCCGATTCCATTGTCCTTCACCGCGATGATCCAGTCGTTGCCTTCCCGGGTGGCCGAGATGTGGATTTCGGGCTGTTCGGACTTGTTGTACTTGAGGGCGTTTTCCACCAGGTTCATGAAGAGCTGCTGCATCTGCTGGCGATCCGCCATGAGCGTGGGCAGTTCGGCGCAGGTCACGACAGCCTTGGCTTCGGAAATCTGGTTGGCCAGGATGAATGTGACCTCGTCCAGCACCTTCTTCAGGCTGGTGCTCTCCAGGGGCTGGGCCAGGGAGTCCAGTTGGGAGTAGGCCAGCAGGTCGAGGATGAGGGCGCGCATGCGGTGGGCGCTGTCCAGGATGAAGGCGATGTGCTGGTCTGTCTGGGGGCTGACCTTGCCGGCGCATTCATCCTTCAACAGCTGGGTGAAGCCGGCGATGGCATTGAGGGGGGCCTGGAGGTCGTGGGCTGCCAGGTGGGCGAAATGCTGCAGGTCATGATTGCTGTTGACCAGGGCGACATTGACGTCCTGGAGCTGGTTGCCCGCTTCCTTCAGCTGGTCCCGCTGGCGTTTGAGGGTGAGATGGATGCGGACCCGCGCCCGGACGACGGCAGCATTCACCGGCTTGTGGATGAAATCCACGGCCCCCACTTCGAGAGCCCGGGTTTCGTCCTCCGGCCGGTCGAGGGAGGTAACGAAAATGACGGGAATGTCCCGGGTTTCCGGGTTCGCCTCCAGTTGGGCGCACACCGCGTAGCCATCCAGGTCCGGCATCACCGCATCGAGCAGGATGAGGTCAGGGGCGCGGGTACGGGCAAGTTCCAGGGCATCCGCGCCGTTGAGGGCGAACAGCACCTCGTGTTCGTCCTCCAGTGCCTGATTCAGGATACTGACGTTTACGGCGGAATCATCGACAACCAGGATCCGTCCGTTCTGCGCCAATTCGTAGCCGTTCATACCCTCATTTTCCTTTGTGGTTTTTGATGTCCCCTGACCCGGATTCTGCCATATCCCGTGATGTTTGCTCCCACTATCGGGAAACAGCCGATGGCTGGACAAGAGCACCCCGGCCGCCGTTGTGCCGGTGCCGTTTCCCCCGCTGAGCCAGGCCCTCAGCGGGCGGCGAGGGAGCCCGGAGCTTGGGGATGCAGCGAGGCCGGACCCAGCTGCCGATAGCGCTGGAGCAGGGTGCGAAGCTCGGCGCTGGCCTCCTGGATCAGCACCTTGTTGTCTTCCAGGGCAGAGAGAAGGGCCAGGCCGCTCGCATCGATGGAGGAGCATTCCCGCAGGGAAACCCGGGGGAATTTCGGGTCCAGGGACTGCCGGACGTCCTCGGCCAGCACGGACGAAACGTGCCCCGCCAGCTCGGCGACACCGTTGGCGCTATTGACGCAGCCGGCCGATTTCTGGGCGATCAGCTCGGCGATGATGGAGAAGCTGCGCTCGATGTTGCCGTCGGCATGGACATCGTCCCACTTGAAGCCGATGACCACGTCGCCGCCTTGGTCGCGCACGTAACGGATTTCCCCGAAGCCGCCGATGATCTCCTGCTTGTAGACGATTTCGCCGAAATCGTGGGAGGTCTTCTGGGCGATGAAGGCTTCCTTGGAGCTGTTGCGCAGGCGGAAGCGGAAACCGGCTGTGGACAGTTCCACCACCTCTCCCCGGTGACGCACCTCGCCATGCTCGATGTAGCCCACCAGGGGATGAAGCAGGTGATAGCGGGATACGGCGCGGCGGTTGAGCATGCTGAATCAGGTTCGTGGTGCGGTCATTCGGTTCCGGCAGGCAAGGCCGGGCGGCTGCTGTCAGCAAGATGGATGCCTACGGGGGCGCAGCACGGCGGCGTCAGCTTTGACCCCGGGCCGGGAGTGAGGGTTCTGGGGAGGCAGGGATGAAACTGGGAAATTCCCCCTCCCGGGAAAGCCGGTGTTCCCGGTATGCCGTATAAATGGTTTCCGGCATGGCTGCCGGCGGTGGCTAACCCATAAAGTGAAGTCTGCAGACAACTTCCATCCTTGCCTATGGATACTTCCCTCATCGATCCCCTCCGCCCCCAGACCCGCGAGGAATCCCGCTACCGGCTCATGCTCCTGGTCGCCCGGACCGCCTGCGCCGTCGCCGCCCTCGGCGCCGCCGTGGGGCTTCGTTCCCCGGCAGCGCTCCCGGTGCTCGTCTTTCTTGGGGCTGCCATCGTTAGCGGCGAGTACGCCTACCGGCGAGCCTTGGAACGGGAGCGTCAACGCCGCAAGCGCATGACGGAGGAAGCGGAGCGGGAGAAGCAGTTCCGCGCCATCCGCCAAGCCCAGCGGGCGGCTGCCCAGAAATACTTCGACGAACAATTCCTGGTGCTGGACAGGACCTGCGTCGTCGTGCCGGAACCGGCTGCCGGGAATCGCGGCTTCTAGGGCTCCTCCGGCATTGGCGAGGGAGGCGGTGGCGGCTAGAATCCAGCGTCCTTCCGAACAATGAGCCCAACCATGCCCGCTGGTCTCCGGTTACTGACCCTGATCCTCGCCGCCATCTCCCAACTTGCCTTGTCCGCCCCGGCCCGGGCCGATTCCGCCATGGACAGCGATTGGCTCATCGAGCGCTGGAACGGGCAATGGCAACTGGTTGCCAGGGGGGCGGCAGGGCGGGTGGAAAAGACGGCGATCAACCAGGAAGTCCTGCGCATGGGCAAGGACGGCATCGTGCTGGTCATGACCATGCCGGCCGTGGACGAGGACGGCACCGTGCTCTGTTTCATGAGCAAGCGCCTGGACTACCGGTCCTCGTGCTCCAGCGCCTTTCTCGATTGCAGCAATGCCAACGACGGCGCCTACGTCACCCTGGTCAATGGGGTAGTGGGTTTCAACATGGCCGATGTGAGGACCCGCCAGGAGTGCCACATCAACACCAATGCGGTCCTGCGCGCCGCCCAGGCGGTCGGCATGATCTCGACCATCCTGCCGGTGAAGGAGAAGCCGGTTCCGGCTCGCTGATTGTTTTCGGGGGCCAGAAAAGGAAAGGCCAATCCCGAAGGATTCTCTTCCCAGGGCCGCCAACCCTTCACTGTTTCATCCTTGAACAGTTGTTGCGTATTTGATCAGCAAAGAGATATCCCCGATGACAAGAGACATGGGGGGGGGCTGCTCACCCTATTGATTTGACGTGATTTTTGTTGTCTGACAAAGGTGGGTCCCAGCTTGGCACAGGGCGTGCAGTACTTGAGGCAAGAGGTTCGGCAGGGGGCACGGCTCCCTGGAAAGAACAACCGGCCATCTTGCAACGTCCGTAACCAACAACCTGGAGACACCTATGATTTATGCAGCCCCCGGCGCCGCCGGCGCCAAGATCAGCTACAAGGCCAAGTACGACAATTTCATTGGCGGCAAGTGGGTCGCCCCGGTCAAGGGCGAGTATTTCGACGTCATTACCCCGATCACCGGCAAGTCCTACACCCGGGCGGCCCGCTCCACCGCCGAGGACATCGAGCTGGCCCTGGATGCCGCCCACGCCGCCTTCCCCGCCTGGGGCAAGGCCTCGGCCACCGAACGCTCCAATATTCTCCTCAAGATCGCCGACCGCCTCGAAGCCAATCTCGAACTGCTGGCCTATGCCGAAACCGTCGATAACGGCAAGCCGATCCGCGAGACCCTGAATGCCGACATCCCTCTCGCCGTCGACCACTTCCGCTACTTCGCAGGCTGCCTGCGTTCGCAGGAAGGCGGTATCTCGGAAATCGACGAGAACACCATGGCCTATCACATCCACGAGCCCCTGGGCGTGGTCGGCCAGATCATCCCCTGGAATTTCCCCATCCTGATGGCTGCCTGGAAGCTGGCCCCGGCGCTGGGGGCCGGCAACTGCGTGGTGCTGAAGCCCGCCGAATCCACTCCCATCAGCATCCTGGTCCTGGTCGAGCTGATCGCCGACCTGCTGCCCCCGGGCGTCCTCAACGTGGTCAATGGCCTCGGCCGCGAAGCCGGCATGCCGCTCGCCACCAGCAAGCGCATTGCCAAGATCGCCTTCACCGGTTCCACCTCCACCGGTCGCGTCATCGCCCAGGCCGCCGCCAACAACCTGATCCCGGCCACCCTGGAACTGGGCGGCAAGTCCCCCAACATCTTCTTCGCCGACGTCATGGACAAGGATGACGGCTTCCTCGACAAGGCCATCGAAGGCCTGGTGCTGTTCGCCTTCAATCAGGGCGAAGTGTGCACCTGCCCCTCCCGCGCCCTGATCCAGGAATCCATCTACGACAAGTTCATGGAAAAGGCCTTGAAGCGCGTTGCCGCCATCAAGCAGGGCAACCCCCTCGACACCGACACCATGATGGGTGCCCAGGCTTCCCAGGAACAGATGGCCAAGATCCAGTCCTACCTCAACCTCGGCAAGGAGGAAGGTGCCCAGGTGCTGATCGGCGGCGAGCGCGCCCACCTCGGCGGCGACCTGGAAAACGGCTACTACGTCAAGCCGACCCTCTTCAAGGGCCACAACAAGATGCGCATCTTCCAGGAAGAAATCTTCGGACCGGTACTGGCCGTCACCACCTTCAAGGACGAAGCCGAAGCCCTGGCCATCGCCAACGACACCCTGTACGGCCTCGGCGCCGGCGTGTGGAGCCGCAACGGCAACGTCGCCTATCGCATGGGCCGCGCCATCCAGGCCGGCCGCGTATGGACCAACTGCTACCACGCCTACCCGGCCCACGCAGCCTTCGGCGGCTACAAGGAGTCCGGTATCGGCCGCGAGACCCACAAGGTCATGCTCGACCACTACCAGCAGACCAAGAACCTGCTGGTCAGCTACAGCGAGCAGAAGCTGGGCTTCTTCTGAGCAACGATTTGCGTCAGTTGCGACACCTTTGCGGGGCGGGCAACCGCCCCGCTTTTTTCCGGAGGACATCATGGTCGAGAAGGTAACCGCCACCTCCGCCGCCCTGGAGTTGATCGAACGACTCAAGTGGAAGTACGGGGAGTTGATGTTTCACCAGTCCGGCGGCTGCTGCGACAACAGCGCAGCTAATTGCTATCTGCCCACCGATCTGACCATCGGACCCTACGACGTCCTCCTCGGCCATATCGGCGGCGTACCTTTCTACATGAGCAAATCCCAGTACGAATACTGGAAGCATACCCAGCTCATCATCGATGTGATCGACGGCCATGGCGGCACCTTCTCCCTGGAAGGGCCGGAAGGCAAGGCGTTCCACACCCGTTCCCGGGTCTTTACCGACGCCGAATGGGAACAGATCCAGGCCCAGAGCCCAGCCGATCGCGCCGGCTGACCCACCTAATCCACATTCGGAGACATGATCATGCGCAACTACACCCTGCGGGCGGCCCTAGCCGGTGTCGCCCTCCTTGTCGCCGGCAACCTTGCGGCCGCCGGTGAACGGGCCACTCCGAGGGAGGCCCAGGCTTTCTTCGAACAGGCCGTCAAATACTTCCAGGCCAACGGCCCGGAAAAGTCCTTCGCAGCCTTCGGCGACCGCAGGGGGGCCTTCGTGAAGAAGGATCTCTACGTCTATGTGATCGATCGGGAAGGCACCTATGTCGCCAACGGCGCTGCGCCTGACGCCCTGGTCGGGCTCAAGGTGCTGGACAGCGTCGATGCCGCCGGCAATCCCCTGTTCCGGCAGATGATCGCGGTCACCGACAAGCAGCCCGAAGCCCGGATCCGCTATGTCTGGCTCAACCGCAAGACCAACCACGTCGAGCCCAAGGTGGCCTGGCTGCACCGGGAAGGGGACTACATCCTCGGGGTCGGGTACTACGCCCCACGCTCCAGCGCCGAAGACGCCCGGAAAATGCTCGATGCGGCTGCCGACCTGGTGAACCGCCAGGGCATGGCCAAGGCCGCCGATCTCTTCAACGACGTGAAGGGATCCTTCGTGAAGGACGACCTCTACGTTTTCGCGGTCAACCTCGCCACTGGCAAATTCGAGGCCCACGGGGCGAACCCGAAATGGACCGGCACCGACGCCCGGGAACTGCGGGACGTGGAAGGCCACGCCCTCATCCAGGAAATGCTCGATCTTGCCAAGACCAAAGGCGAGGGCACCGTCGATTATGTGTGGCGCAATCCGGTCACCAACGCCGTGGAAAGGAAGCGCTCCTTCATCAAGCGCGCCAACGGCGCCCTGGTGGGGGTAGGGTTCTACACGGAATAAGCGACTGCCCGTCCCCAAGGCCGGCCCGCCTGGGCCGGTTTTTTTACGCCCGCATTTTTCGGTAGAGGGTGGTGCGGGTGATCCCGAGTTCCCGGGCGGCCGCCGACAGATTGCCCTGGTGGCGGGCCACGCATTCCCTCACCAGCCGATATTCGGCCGAACGCAGATCGCCCCCCGCGGCGGGGGGCGCCGGGACGGCATCATCCGTCGGGTCCAGAAGATCGGCAGGAATGTGGCTGGGGGTCAGAATGGATGCCTCGGGGTCGAGAAGGGCCACGGTCACCCGCAGGACGTTCCGCAACTGGCGCAGATTGCCGTGCCAGCTCTGGCGGCGCAGCAGGGCCAGGGTTTCGGGGGCGAACGCCAGCGACCGCAGCTGGCTCTCTTCGGCCAGGAACTGGCGGGCCAGGGCCTCGAAGTCGGTGCGCTCCCGCAAGGGGGGCAGCCAGACGGTCAGGCCGTTCAAGCGAAAGAGCAGGTCGGCCCGGAATAGCCCCGCTGCCACCAACTGGGCCAGGGGGCGATAGCTGGCGCAGACCAAAGCGATATCCACGGGGATTTCCTCGCTGCTCCCGAGAGGAGTCACGCGCCGCGATTCCAGGACCCGCAGCAGCACTGCCTGGAGGTTGAGGGGCATGTCGCCGATCTCGTCCAGGAAGAGGGTGCCGCCATCGGCCTCCAGGAGCTTGCCCCGGGCCCCCGTGGCCCGGGCGCCGGTGAAGGCGCCGGGGGCATGGCCGAAGAGTTCGGACTCGATCAGGTTGGCGGGGATGGCGGCGCAGTTGACCGCCACCCAGGGACGCTGGTGCCGGGGCCCGCTCAGATGGAAGGCTCGGGCGAACAGTTCCTTGCCGGTACCGGTTTCCCCCTGGATGAGAAGGGGGATGGGGACGCCGGCGATACGGCGGGCACGCCCGATGGCCGCAGCCATTTGCTGGTCGCCGTAGGCCAGGCCGTCGAAGGCGTCGCCGGCCGGCCCCGTCGTCCGGTTCGGTGACGGCCGGGGCTGGGGACGGTGCTCGAAGCGGGCAGCGATAGCCCGGCCTCCCTGGGTGGTGAGCCGGATAACGGGGCGGGTGACGGCCAGGGAGAGCTGCCGGGCCTGGATCCAGGAATAGGCGAACAGGGCCTCGAACAGCGTCCCGGGCTGGGAGGAACTCTCCCCAAGTAAGCGGCGAGCCCGCCGGTTGCCCGCCAGGAGCCGTCCCTCCTCGTCGAACTGGATCAGGGCTTCCAGGGGACTGCCTACCAGTTCGGGGTAGTCGCTGAAATGCAGGGTGACACAGGCCCCCTCCAGGTGGACCAGCAGGCGATGCTCGATGAGTTCGGCCGTGGACGTGAGCAAGGCCTGGGCGAGGGGCTGTTCCTGACGGGCGTCGCTGGTCAGGTCGATGATGCCCAGGATGCCGCCGGTGGGCGCCTGGATGGGCGTTGCGATACAGGAGAGGAAGCGGTTGCGCTCCAGGAAGTGTTGTTGGCCATGGACCGCCACGGTGCGGGCTTCAACGGCCGCAGTGCCGATGGCGTTGGTGCCCATGGCGCTTTCGCACCAGTTGGAGCCGGGAGCCAGGGCCACCCGGGCGGCGCGGGAGATGAAGTCCGAGTCGCCGAGGGTGCGCAGCACGAAACCTTCCCGGTCGGCGAGCAGCACCAGGGACGAGGCCGAGGCGATTTGCTGGTGGAGATTTTCGATAATGGGCTGGGCGAAGCACAGGAGCTTTGCGTTTGCCTCCAGCCGCTCCTCCAGGGTCACCCGGCAGGCGACGTTGTCCGGCAGCCCTTCCTCCGGCGAAAGGCCGTGTCCAAGGCTGCGCTGCCAGGATGAGACGACGGCCTCAGGCGTGTCGTCGGGTCGAGGAGGGAAGTCCATGGCAGGACTTCAGCATGATCCATGCCGCCCGGCAACTCCCTGAAAAGACTACGGTTTTCAAGTGGTCAGGACGTTCCGCCCTGGAGCAGGTGTGCCGAATTTCAGCAGGGGGCGAGCAATCTCCCGCCTGCTCCTGCTCCGGCTCCTTGGTGCTAAGGGATTGATTGGGCGGCTCATTCTGCACCTGGTCCGGCGTCATCCCGCCTGGCATACGGGGTGCAATGAAGAAGGACGGTTAGTTTTTTCCGGGGAACGATGTCCCTCGGAGATTTGCATGGGGTGGCATTGCCACCGCGATTTCTTCTTGCCGGCAGAAGGCCGGCCCTTCTCATACGGAGCATCCAATGAAATTTGAATACAAAGCGATCCTGGCCTTGGCGGTGGTTGCCGTCCTGTCGGTGCCGGCTGAAGCTTCCCAGGAACTGATCAGGAAGGCCCGTTGTGTTGCCTGCCATGCGGTGGACAGCAAGCGGGTCGGGCCAGCCTACCGGGATGTGGCGGAAAAATATCGCGGACAGGCCGACGCCCCCGGCCACCTGTTCGACAAAGTGCGCCAGGGCGGCACGGGCAATTGGGGGCAGATTCCCATGCCTCCCCACGGGGAGGACAAGATTTCCGATGCCGATCTGAAGGCGGTGATCCAGTGGATTCTGGAAGGAGCCAAGGGCTGAGCGCCGGGTGCTCCAGGGACAGTTGCTCCGGAATGGAGCAACTGTCCATTTTTGATACGGTCAGGTTCTGCCCGGCCTCGGGAACATGCGGCCCAGGGTGCCGTCCCGGCGCCATCCGTGCCGCAGCGCCGCCGCCAGGTGGAGCAATATGGCAAGGACGAGGCTGGCCAACAGCCCCTTGTGCAGGAGGCCGAAGAAGCTGTTCAGCCCCGCATCGGGCCAGCCCGGCTTGGGCAGCGGCAATCCGAAGAAGGCGAGGGGATAGGGCGTGAAGCAGATGGCGGCGAATCCCGAGACCGGTACCAGGACGAGCAGCAGGTACAGGAAGCGGTGGGTGATCCGGGCCAAGGCGGTTTCCCGGGCATCCAGGCCAGGGTGGGGCGGCGGCGGGCAACGCAGGCGCCAGTACAGCCGCACCGCCACGAGGATCAGGGCGAGGAGCCCCAGGGACTTGTGGAGGGCGTAGGCGGTACTGCGTTCGGCTCCCTTGGGGAGATCCACCATGGTGACGCCGACTACCACCAGGGCACAGAATAGCCCGGCGTGGACCCAGTGGAGGGCGGCGGCGATGGGGGTATAAGGCTGCGGTTTCATCGTATGGCGACTCCCCAGGGCAACTCCCCGACGGCGATTTCCTTCAGCGCCACGAGGGATTCGGTATCCACCACCGAGACGCTGTTGGAGCGTCCGTTGGCGACGTAGAGCTTCCTGCCGTCTGGGGTGACGGCCATGTTCCAGGGCCGCCGGCCCACCGGGATGGTGGCGAGGACGGCCTGGCTGGCGGCGTCGATGGCGGTGACCGTGCCGTCCTTGCTGTTGGAGACGAAGACCCTCTTGCCGTCCGGGCGGACGGCGACGCCGTTGGAGAAATTGCCCGACGGGATGCGGGCTACCGCCCGCAGGGTTGCCACATCGATGACATGGACCGCGCCGTCCAGTTCGCAGGCCACGTAGGCCCGGCTCCCATCGGGCAGGAAGGCGATGCCCCGGGGACGCTTGCCGACCGGGATGCTGGCCACCTGCTGGCCGGTCTCGACATTGACCACGTCCACCTGCTCCGCATCCTCGGCGCTGACAAACAGCCAGCGGCCGTCCGGGCTGAACACGGCATGCTCCGGATTCTTGCCGGCCACCTTGCTTTCCCAGCGGCGGGCGCCGGTCTCGGCCTCCAGGAGGACGATGCTGTTGTTCTTCTCGACGGCGGCCGCCAGGAAGCGGCCATCCCGGGAAACGCTCACCCCCTCCGGCGATTCCCCCAGGGGCCACGCCCGGGGCGGTGTCCGCCCCTCGGGCTCCAGGGCCAGGAGGCTTTGGCTGGCCTCGTCGCTGACATAGACCGGCCCGGCAGCGGCCACGGCGATGCCCCGGGGCCGCTGTCCGGCCGGCAGGGTACGGATGACGGTGTCGGAATCGGTGTCGATGACGCTGACCGACGCCGATTTCTCGTTGGGCACGTAGGCCAGGGACCCGGCCACGGCCCAGGCCGGGAGAGCGAGGATGAGGCAGGCGAGACGGCGCAGGGCAGGCATGTCGTCACTCCTTCGGAGGCAGGTAGGAGATTCCGTGGCGGGAGAATATCCCGGCGAGGGTGCCGTCCCGCCGCAGGTCCCGCAGGGCCAGCTGCAGGGCCTCGGCCAGGGCCGGGCGGTCGGCCTTCACCGCCATGCCGAGGGGCCAGCTGGCGATGCGCAATTCAGGCATGGCCGCGGGCTCCAGGGGAAAGGCCGTGAGGTCGCCCCGGGTGGCCTCGATCTCGCCCCGGGAAGCCATGACGGCGGCGATTTCGCCGCGTTTCAAGGCAGCCAGGGCCTCGGCGACGGAAGAGAAATGGACCACGTTTTCGCGAATCCGGCCGTTCAGCACGGAAAGGAGGAACTGGTCCGGCAGGCTGCGCACTTCAACGCCGATCTTCTCCCGGGTGAAGACCTCCAGGGCCTTGGCTGCCGACCCGGTCACCGCCGGCACCCGGGCCGGGTTGCGGATAATGGCCAGGGTCTCGACATGGTAGGGGGCGAAAATCTTCACCTGCCGGTTCTGCTCCGCCAGGTAGGGATCCGCCGGGACGTGGAGCATGACGTCGGCCGGGCGGGTGCCGAGGTAGTGGCCTTTCCAGACCATGTTCCGCAGGTCGTCGTTCATGTCGTCGTCGGCCTTGAAGCCGACGATTTCGACTCCCAGGCCCAGACGGCCGGCCAGGGCTTCGCCGATGGCCACGTCGATGCCGCGGCCCCGGTCGGAATAGGGGGGCAGGTTGGTGTAGACGGCGATGCGCAGCCGGCCAGGCTGGCTCAGCTCCAGGTCGCCGTTCGCCCGGGCGGGCAGGGCAGTGGCCAGCAGGCAGGCTCCAAGGCTCCCCAGGAAGGCGCGGCGCTCATTCTTCATGGACCGTCTCCAGCCAGGCGCGGATGGACCACATGGCTTCCTGGGACAGGATGCCTTCGAAGGGCGGCATGTACACCCGGCCATCCCGGGTGGAGCCGTGGCGGATGCGCTGCAGGAAGATCTCGTCCCCTTCGTCGCCCGAGGGCAGGTAACGCAGGTCGGGGGCGATGCCGCCGGAAATGGCGCCGATGCCGTGGCAGCGGGCGCAGTTCTGGTTGAAGGCGGAGGTGCCGATGCGGATGGCCTCCTTGTCCTTCCGGTAAGGGTTGGCGGTGCGCCACTCGGCTCCCAAGGCCTTCAGGGTCGAGGTGTCGACCGCCTGGGGCGTCACGTCGCCGTGGGCCAGGACACTGGACTGGCCCGCCAGGGCGAGGCCAAGGACGGCGCCCAGCGCCTTCAGGGTGCGTACTGCCTTGTGCATTTTTGTTTCCTCCGGTTATCGGTTTGTGGCACGGGCCCTTGCCCGGTTGTGGGGGGACTTCTGCAAGGGGTATGCCAGTGGGGGCCGGGGGCGATGCGGCTAGGGGCGGGCGGACAGATTCCTGTAAGGCTGTCGCGATAGGCTGGGCTGGTACGGTTGTTGCACTATGTGTAACGCGTTACGTTTCTTGCTTGTCCCGAAACGGAGCAGGTGCTACGGTGTGGAACAAGGGAAACGGATAACTATTACAAGTCGGTTGGAGCCAAAGGAGGGACTGTGTTATCCATTGCTGCCGGAAATGTTCATAAGCGCGATATCCGCATTCGTGATGCCAAACGGTATTTCGTCGAGCGGACACCGGCTCCCGAAGGTCTGGAGCGCATCAAGTCGGAAGTTCTGCAATCCTGGGAAAGGAGTCTTCAGGCCGGGTTGCAGCCCGCCCTGTCGCCGGCACTGGGCGGGTGCGAGTCGCCCCGGTTCCTGTCCGAGGCCCGGGAGCGTAACGGCTACTTCCTATCCCAGTCCCGGGGCATCCTTGCCCATCTCTACGAGCAGATCCGCTCCAGCGGCAGCATCGTCATCCTTACCGACGCCAGCGGCATGATCCTGGAGAGCCTCGGGGATCCAGATTTCGTGGATCGGGCTTCCCAAGTCGCATTGAAGCCTGGCGCCACCTGGGAGGAAGAGCTGCGGGGCACCAACGCCATCGGCACCGCCCTGCGCCAGTCCTCCCCGGTGGAAATCCTGGGGAGCGAGCATTTCCTCGACTGCAATTCCTTCCTTACCTGCAGCGCCGCCCCGGTGAGCGATGCTACCGGCCGTGTCCTCGGCATCCTGGATATTTCCGGGGACTTCCGGGCCTATCAGCGGCATACCCTGGGCCTGGTGAAGATGACGGCCCAGATGTTGGAGCGCCGGCTGTTCGAAGCCCAATTCGGCCGGGAAATTCTGGTTGCCTTCCATCCTCAGATGGAATGCGTGGGCACCCTGCAGGAGGGAATCCTTGCCTTTTCCCCAGAGGGCGCCCTGCTGGGGGCCAATCCCTCCGCCCTCCAGATGCTGGGGCAGCAGCGGGCCCGGATGAGACAGCTCGATTTCGATCTGCTCTTCGATCTGCCCTTCGGCCAGTTCATCGACCGAGCCGGCCGTGACCCCTATTCCCTCATCGCCTTGCCCCTGCGGGCTGGGGCAAGGCTCTACGGGCAACTGCGGGGCGCGGGCAACGTCCCCCGGTCCGCCCCGGTCCGCAGCGAGCCTGCCCCGGCCCTGCCGCGCCGGGCGCCGGCGCGGCAGGCCGAGAACGGCGCCTCCCTGGACGCCCTGGCATTATCAACGATAAGAGCAGGATGGAGATGTGGCGTACCCTGGAAGAGATACAAAATGGAGAATTCGCGCGCGAATGGGTTCTCGAGAACATGGCCGGCAGGCCGGTCTTCAACAAGCT
>JBLNBI010000104.1:0-6084 GCA_050259815.1 Actinomycetota bacterium
CTACTCAAGGTCTTCGTCGGCAGTCCCAACCGCATCCTGCAGCGGGAGCAACTGCTGGGCCTCAAGGACCTGCCTCCTACCGACCGCAGTATCGACGTGCGGATTTCCCGGCTGCGCCGCAAGCTGGAACCCAATCCACAAAGCCCCACCTTCATCAAAACGGTTTACGGCGCGGGCTACCTCTTTCTGGCCTCGGTGACCTGGCGGGACGAGGTCGCCGCCGACCCGGGCGTCTGATCTGCCCCCGTCGGCCCCCGGCGGATAGCCGGGGCGCCGTGCCGCGCTCCCTTCAAATAGTCCAATCCGATCAAGGGCGGAGCGCTTCCGCCCATGACCACTGGCTTCCCCACTTTTCCTACCCACTTCGGGTGCGGTAAGGCAGCGGGGCGTACGCGCTTCCCCCACTTTCTACCACCCTGGCATAGGGGCGTCGTTTTTTCACCACTTTGTTGTCATCGTAACAAAGCACTTTAAGTTGAAATTTTTGCCCATTGATTTTTATAGGGAAATTTTGCGTCCATTTGTCTCGAAATAACTCGTAAGTCATTGTCGCGTATGAAAAAAATCCCATTTTGAGTCTTGACGGTGGACCTTCCTTACTCTAAAGTGGGGAAACGTGTTGAAAAGTGGGTAAACGGGGAGTCAAACGGGTTCATGTTCGAAGGCGCGGCGGCGTTGAGTCTGGATGCGAAGGGGCGGATTGCCATTCCGGCAAGGCACCGCGAGCCCCTGCTCGCCGCCGCTCAAGGCTCCCTCGTCCTGACCGCCCACCCCCAGCGTTGCCTGCTCCTCTATCCCCAGCCCGAATGGCAGCCCATCCGCGACAAGATCCTCAAGGCCCCCAGCTTCGACGCCCGGGCCGCTGCCCTGAAGCGGGTACTCGTGGGTAACGCCCGCACCGAGGAACTGGATTCCGCCGGCCGCCTCCTGGTGTCCACCGAGCTGCGGGACTACGCCCAGCTCGAGAAGACCGTGTGGCTGGTGGGGATGGGTTCCCATTTCGAAATCTGGAGCGATGCCGGTTGGCGCCGTCAGAACGAAGTGGCCTTCGAGGCCCTTCAGAGCGACGTCCCGCCCCCCGGCTTCGAGGACATTTCCCTGTGATCGCGCCGACTCCCAACGCAGCCCATGTCACGGTGCTGCTTGCCGCCGCCGTGGACGCCCTGACCGTCAAGGCCGATGGCGTCTATGTGGACGCCACCTTCGGGCGCGGCGGCCACAGCCGGGCGATCCTGGGCCAGCTTGGCGAACAGGGCCGGCTCGTGGCCCTGGATCGGGATCCCCAGGCCATCGAGGCCGGCCGGGAAATTCAGGATTCGCGTTTCCAGCTTCTGCA
The DNA here is from genome assembly GCA_050259815.1 of Actinomycetota bacterium. GTDB lineage: Bacteria > Pseudomonadota > Gammaproteobacteria > Burkholderiales > Rhodocyclaceae > JAGTRP01. The sequence continues at coordinate 1,337 of JBLNBI010000104.1, forward strand.
CCGTCCCTTCGGCGAACTGGCCGAAGGTGCCCGGGAGGCGGGGCTGGGGGCGCTGGATGGAGTGCTGTTTGACGTAGGGGTGTCGTCGCCCCAGATCGACGACGGGTCGCGGGGGTTCAGCTTCCGCCACGATGCACCGCTCGACATGCGCATGGATACCACGCGCGGTGAAACGGCGGCGGAATGGCTGGCGCGTGCCGATGAAAAAGAAATCACGGAGGTTATAAGGAATTATGGCGAAGAACGGTTTGCTTTCCAGATTGCAAAGAAGGTTGTGGCTGCTCGGCTCGAACAGCGTATTGACACAACAGGCCAGTTCGCGGCCCTCGTACGCTCGGCCGTGCGCACCCGTGAGCCAGGGCAGGACCCGGCGACGCGCAGCTTTCAAGCTCTACGGATTCATATCAATCAAGAGCTCGGCCAGCTGGCGCTAGCCCTCCCTCAGGCCCTCGAACTGCTTAAGCCCGGCGGACGGCTGGTGGTGATTTCCTTCCACTCCCTGGAAGATCGCATCGTCAAGCAATTCATGCGGGAGCAGGCGGCCCCGGCCGACGCCCTGCCGAAGGGCTTGCCCCTGCGGGCCGACCAGTTGCCGAAGCCGAAGCTCAAGCTGGTGGGCAAGGCCGTGAAGCCTTCAGCCGCCGAGATCGAAGCCAATCCGCGGGCCCGCAGCGCCGTCATGCGGGTGGCTGAAAAACTCTGATGGTCCGTTTCAACATGATCCTTCTGCTCGTTGCCGTGGTTTGTGCCCTGGGAGTGGTGACTTCCCAGCACAAGGCCCGCAAGCTCTTCCAGGACCTGGAAGCGGAGCAGGAGCGCGCCCGCCAGCTGGATGTGGAATACGGCCAGTTGCAGCTGGAGCTGTCCACCTGGGCGACCCATCCGCGCATCGAGCAGATCGCCCGGGAGAAGCTGAAAATGCGCATCCCGGATTCGACCGGCAAGGCGGCTGAGCCCAAAGCCAAGCCCGCAGTGGTGGCTGTCGCCGCCAAGAAGAAGGAGCACCGCTGATGGTGGTGCGTCGCCGCAAACAAGGTCACCGCTTCGCCGAAAGCCCGGTGCTGCAGCTCGCCCTCCAGGGCTGGCGCTCCCGCATGGTCGGCCTGGTGCTGATGCTGGCCTTCGGGCTTTTGCTGGCTCGGGGCTTCTATCTCCAGGTCATCAACAACGACTTCCTTCAGGAAAAGGGCGATTCCCGCTATCGGCGGGACATCGAGGTGTCCGCCTCCCGGGGCAAGATCGTGGACCGGAACGGCGACATGCTGGCGGTGTCCACCCCGATGAAATCCGTCTGGGCCATCCCGTCCGACGCGCGGACCATGACCGTCCTCCAGAAGCAGCAGCTCGCCGCCCTGCTGGAGACTCCCTTCAAGGAACTGGATGGCAAGTTGGGCAGCGACAAGTCCTTCATCTTCCTGAAGCGCCAGGTGGCGCCCGAGACGGCCGACAAGATCGCTGCCCTCAAGCTGCCGGGTGTGCACCAGGAAAAGGAATACCGCCGCTTCTATCCCACCGGCGAGATGACCGCCCACATCGTCGGCTTCACCGGCGTGGACGACAAGGGCCTGGAGGGCGTCGAGCTGGCCTTCCAGAGCAGCCTCATCGGCCGGCCCGGCTCCCGCAGCGTCATCAAGGACCGGCGCGGCCAGATCGTCGAGGACGTGGGCGCCTTGAAGCCGCCCCAGGACGGCAAGGACATCCGCCTGGCCCTGGATTCCAAGATCCAGTACCTGGCCTACAGCCACCTCAAGACCGCCGTGGCTGAAACCCACGCCAAGGCCGGCGGCGCGGTGGTGGTGGATGTGAAGACCGGCGAGATCCTGGCCCTGGTCAACTGGCCCACCTACAACCCCAACAACCGGGAAGGTCTGTCCGGCGCCCAGTTGCGCAACCGGGCGGTGACCGACACCTTCGAGCCCGGCTCGACTCTCAAGCCCTTCACGGCAGCCCTGGCCCTGGATAAGGGCCATGTGCGTTTTGATTCCATCATCAACTGCGCTCCGGGCCGCATGACCATCGGCTCCGCCACCATTTCGGACGCCCATCCCCACGGTGCCCTGTCCGTGGCCCAGGTGATCCAGAAGTCCTCCAACATCGGCGCCGCCAAGCTGGCGCTGGCCTTCCCGCCCAAGGACATGTGGGAAATGTTCGATTCCGTCGGCTTCGGCCAGCCGCCTCGCCTGGGCTTCCCCGGCGAAGTGGGCGGGCGCCTGCGGCCCTGGAAAAATTGGCGCCCCATCGAGCAGGCCACCATGTCCTACGGCCACGGCATCTCGGTTAGCCTCATCCAGCTGGCCCGGGCCTACACCGCCTTTGCCCGGGACGGCGACATCATTCCCTTGTCCCTCATGAAGCGCGACGAGGACTACGTCCGGGGCGTCCCGGTGTTCTCCGCCCAGACCGCCAAGGAAATGCGCGCCATGCTGGAAATGGTGGTGAGCCCCGAAGGCACCGCTCCCAAGGCCCGGGTCCCCGGCTACCGGGTGGGCGGCAAGACCGGCACCGCCCACAAGCTGGACGGCCACACCTACGTGAACAAATATGTGGCCTCCTTCATCGGCATCGCCCCCATTTCCGATCCCCGCCTGGTAGTCGCAGTAATGATCGACGAGCCCGCCGGCGCCCACTACGGCGGCGACGTGGCCGGCCCGGCCTTCTCCCAGATCATGGGCGGGGCGCTCCGCACCCAGGGCATCCTCCCGGATGCGCCGGTGGTGGTGGCCCAGAGTGCGGCCGGCAAGGAGAAACTGTGAGCACCGTGCGCCAAATCCTCGACCGCTTCGCCGCCCTGGGCGTGCAGCCAACCGGCGTCGCCGACGACAGCCGCCAGGTGCGTCCGGGAGATCTCTTCGTCGCTTACCCCGGCGATCTGGCCGACGGCCGCCGCTACATCGCCGACGCCGTCGCCAAGGGCGCCTGTGCCGTGCTCTGGCAGCCGGGCAACGATTTCGCCTGGGATTCCGCCTGGCGGGTGCCCCAGGTTGCCGCCGATGGCCTGCGCCCCCTGGCCGGGCCCCTGGCCCACGAAGTTTGCGGCTTCCCCACCGAACACCTGTCCCTGGTGGCCGTCACCGGCACCAACGGCAAGACCACCATCAGCCAGTGGGTGGGCCGGGCCCATCCCAAAAAGTGCGCCATCGTCGGCACCCTGGGCGCCGGCTTCCCGGGCGAGATGACCGACACCGGCTTCACCACCCCGGAAGCCACCACCCTGATGCGCTGGCTGCAGGAGTTCCGTAGCCAGGGCGCCGAAGCCTGTGCCCTGGAGGCCAGCTCCATCGGCATCGAGGAAGGCCGCATGAACGGCGCCAGGGTGGATGTGGCCATCTTCACCAACTGTACCCGGGACCACCTGGATTACCACGGCACCATGGAAGCCTATGCGGCCGCCAAGGTGAAGCTCTTCACCTGGCCCCGGCTGCGCACTGCCGTCATCAACCTGGATGACGACCTGGGCCGCGAAATCCTTGCCAAGACCACGGCCAGCAAGGTGCTTCCCTATACCATCGGCGACGGCCACCACGACATTCCCGGGGTGATCCGGGCCGAGAACCTGGTCGCCACCCCCGAAGGCCAGCGTTTCACCCTGGTGGCCCCCAACGGCCGCGCCGTGGTGGAAACCCGGGTGGTCGGCCGCTACAACGTTTCCAACCTGCTGGCGGTGGCCGGCGTGCTGGTCGATGCCGGCGTCTCCGCCGCCGAAGCCGCCCGTTGCCTGGCCCGACTCCAACCGCCGCCGGGCCGCATGGAGCGGGTGGGCGGCGAGGGTGAGCCCCTCGTGGTGGTGGATTACGCCCACACCCCGGACGCCCTGGAAAATGCCCTCAAGGCCCTGCGCGACCTGGCGACCGCCCGGGAAGGCAAGCTGGTCGCCGTCTTCGGCTGTGGCGGCGACCGGGACCGGGGCAAGCGCCCCCTCATGGGCGAAGTCGCCACCCGTCTGGCCGACAAGGTGGTGCTCACCAGCGACAATCCCCGTCGGGAAGACCCCGCCGCCATCCTGGCCGACATCGTCCCCGGTGCTCCCGGGGCGGAAGTGATCCGGGACCGGGCCGAGGCTATCCGCCGGGCTCTCCTGGAAGCCGATTCCCGGGACGTCGTCCTCCTTGCCGGCAAGGGCCACGAGCCCTACCAGGAAGTGAACGGCGTCCGTACCCCCTTTTCCGACCTCGAACAGGCGCGCGACGCCCTCCTGGCCCGTTTCCAGCAGGGTTCCGGCGCGACTGAGGTGAAATCATGAAATGCATGCTCTCTGACGTGGCGAGCGCCGTAGATGGCCGCCAGATCGGCGCCGATATCCTCCTGGACGGCGTCTCCTCCGATACCCGCAACATTGCTGCCGGCCAACTTTTCGTGGCCTTGAAGGGCGAGCGCTTCGACGCCCACGACTTCCTGGCCCAGGCCCGGGACCAGGGCGCCGTCGCGGTCCTGGTCAGTTCCGCCGATAAGTTGCCCGCCGGCCTCCCCGCTGTGGTGGCGGACGACACCCGCCTGGCCCTGGGCCGCCTCGCCGCCGTCTGGCGCGCCCGTTACGACATCCCCGTGGTGGCGGTGACTGGTTCCAACGGCAAGACCACCACCAAGGAAATGATCGCGGCCATCCTCAAGGCCCAGTTCGGCGATGCCGTCCTGGCCACCCGGGGCAACCTCAACAATGATATCGGCCTGCCCCTGACCCTGCTGGGCATGAACGACGACCACCAGGCCGCCGTGATCGAGATGGGCATGAACCATCCCGGCGAGATCGA
>JBLNBI010000105.1:0-5469 GCA_050259815.1 Actinomycetota bacterium
CCAGCTCCAGCGTCTATGGCGGCAACACCAAGATGCCCTTCTCGGAACACGACAGCGTGGACCATCCGGTGAGCCTCTACGCCGCCACCAAGAAGGCCAACGAGCTGATGGCCCATACCTATAGCCATCTCTACGGCCTGCCCACCACCGGCCTGCGCTTCTTTACCGTCTATGGCCCCTGGGGCCGGCCGGACATGGCCCTCTTCCTGTTCACCAAGGCCATCCTGGAAGGGCGTCCCATCGACGTGTTCAACCACGGCAACATGCAGCGGGATTTCACCTATATCGACGACATCGTCGAGGGCGTCATCCGCACCATGGACCGTACCGCCGAGGCCAATCCGGACTACCGGTCCGAGGAGGCCGACCCGGCCACCAGCAACGTGCCCTACCGGGTCTTCAATATTGGGAACCATAACCCGGTGCCGCTGCTCGATTTCATCGGAGCTATCGAATCGGCATTGGGCATGAAAGCGGAAAAGCGCCTGCTGCCCATGCAGGACGGCGATGTGCCGGCGACCTACGCCGACACCCAGGCCCTGGCCGACTGGGTAGGCTTCGCCCCGGCGACGTCCGTCGAGGAAGGCGTCCGGCGCTTCGTCGCCTGGTACCGCGACTACTACAAGGTTTAAAAGAAGAAAGGTTCGAATATGTGTGGCATCGTCGCCGGCGTCGCCGGGCAAAACATTGTTCCCGTCCTCATCGAGGGCCTGCGCAAACTGGAATACCGGGGCTACGACTCCGCCGGCCTGGCCGTCATCCGGTCCAACGGCCTGGAGCGCTTGCGTTCGGTGGGCCGGGTAGCCGAGCTGGCCCTCCAGTCGGATGGCCTCGACGCCCAGACCGGCATTGCCCATACCCGCTGGGCCACCCATGGCGTGCCCTGCGAGCGTAACGCCCATCCCCACATTTCCGGCGGGCTGGCGGTGGTCCACAACGGCATCATCGAGAACTTCGAGGCCCTCAAGGCCGAACTGAGCGGGCTGGGCTACGTCTTCACTTCGGACACCGACACCGAGACCATCGCCCACCTCATCGAGCACACCCTGAAGACCGTCCCGGACTTCCTGGAGGCCGTTCGCCTGTCCATCCAGCGCTTGCACGGTGCCTACGCCATCGCCGTGGTGCGGGAGAGCGAGCCGGACCGGGTCATCGTCGCCCGGGAAGGATCGCCCCTGCTCCTCGGCGTCGCCGCCGACGGCAACTACGCCGCTTCCGATGCCTCCGCCCTGCTGCAGGTCACCCGGAACATGGTCTACCTGGAGAACGGCGACATCGCCGAACTCACCCCGACCGCCTACCGCGTCCTGCGCCAGGACGGCAGCGCGGTGGAGCGTCCGGTGACCGTCTCCCAGCTCTCCGCCGATGCCGTCGAACTCGGCACCTACCGGCACTACATGCAGAAGGAAATCTTCGAGCAGCCCGACGCCATCGCCAACACCCTGGAACTGGTGGGCTCCGCCAAGAGCATCCAGCCCGGCCTGTTCGGCGGCGAGGCGGCCTGCCTCCTGGAGGGCGTGAAGTCGGTGCTGATCCTGGCCTGCGGCACCAGCAGCCACGCCGGCATGACTGCCCGCTACTGGCTGGAGAGCATCGCCGGCATCCCGACCACGGTGGAGATCGCCAGCGAGTACCGCTACCGGGAATCCGTGCCCAATCCGGACCAGCTGGTGGTGGCCATCTCCCAGTCCGGCGAGACCGCCGATACCCTGGCCGCCCTGCGCCACGCCAAGTCCCTCGGCCAGACCAAGACCCTGGCCATCTGCAACGTGCCGGAATCGGCCATCGTCCGGGAGTCGGCCCTGCGCTTCATCACCCGGGCCGGCCCGGAAATCGGCGTCGCCTCCACCAAGGCCTTCACCACCCAGTTGGCGGCCCTGTTCCTGCTCACCCTGGTGCTCGCCAAGCTGCGGGGACGCCTGACCCCCGAGGCGGAAGCGACCCATCTCGCCGCCATGCGCCACCTGCCGGTGTCCATCGCCAAGGTCCTGGCCCTGGAGCCCGAAATCAAGACGTGGGCTGAAGGTTTCTCCCAGAAGCACCATGCCCTCTTCCTGGGCCGCGGCCGCCACTATCCCATTGCCCTGGAAGGCGCCCTGAAGCTCAAGGAAATTTCCTATATCCACGCCGAAGCCTATCCGGCCGGAGAACTGAAGCACGGCCCCCTGGCCCTGGTGGACAAGGACATGCCGGTCATCGCCGTGGCCCCCGCCGACGATCTCCTGGAAAAGCTCAAGTCCAACCTCCAGGAAGTCCGGGCCCGGGGTGGCGAACTGTACGTGTTCGCCGACGAAGACAGCCAAATGACCGACGGCGAAGGCATCCACGTCCTGCGCCTGCCGGAACACTACGGCCAGCTTTCCCCCATCCTGCACGTCATCCCGTTGCAGTTGCTGTCCTACCATGCTGCCCTGGTCAAGGGGACCGACGTAGATAAGCCCAGGAACCTGGCCAAGAGCGTGACGGTGGAGTAATGGCGACCTACGCCATCGGCGACATCCAGGGGTGCTTCGATTCGTTCCAGGCACTTCTGGACAAGTGCGGATTCGATCCCGCGGCCGACCGGCTCTGGCTGGTCGGGGACCTGGTCAACCGGGGACCCCGGTCCCTGGAGACGCTGCGCTTCGTCAAGGGCTTGGGCAGCGCCGCCCGGACGGTGCTGGGCAACCACGACCTCTACCTCCTCATGGTCTCCCAAGGAGGCGCGAAATATCGCGGCAAGGACGACACCATCCAGAGCATCCTGGATGCGCCGGATCGGGATGAGCTCCTGGACTGGCTGCGCCACCAGCCCCTTTGCCACACCGAAGGCGAATACTGCCTCGTCCATGCCGGCCTGCTGCCCCAATGGACCGCGGCCCAGGCCCGGGACCTGTCCCGGGAAGTGGAGCAGGCCCTGCAGGGGCCGGACTACGTCGAATTCATGGCCCACATGTGGGGCAGCCAGCCCGCCTCATGGTCGGATGACCTGTCCGGCTGGGCGCGGTTGCGCGTCATCGTCAATGCCATGACCCGCATGCGCTTTTGCACCGTAGACGGGGTGATGGATTTCCACACCAAGGGCGAAGTCAGCAAGGCGCCGTCCGGCCATGTGCCCTGGTTCGAGGTTCCGGGCAGGAAAAGCGCCGATTCGATCCTGGTGACCGGGCACTGGTCGGCCCTCGGGCTGAAACTGACCCCGAACCTGCTCGCCCTCGATTCGGGCTGCCTCTGGGGAGGGCACCTGACCGCGGTGCGCCTGGAAGACCGCAAGATTTTCCAGGTGGATTGTGCCGCCGGGGAAGCCGTTCCCCTGGATATCTCCTGAATCCATCATCCCCCGTGCCGATTGAGTGGACTGCTTCTCCCGGGACTGTGGGTTCAAGATGAAACCAATTGCCCCATTCCTGTTGGTTGTTGCGGCGGCGCTCGCCGGCTGTTCCTTGCCCTACCGGGACGCGGGAGAGAGCGATCCATCCGGTGCTTCAAGGGAACAAGAGCCCCCGGCGATGGGGGCCTTGCGCCTGTCTGACCGGTTGGGGTCGGGAACCGACGGGACGCGGGCTCCAGCGGCCGTCATCGGCCTGCAGCCGGGCAGCGCAGCCCTTCCCAGGGATGCCGAGGCGCGTCTCGCCGGCGTCGCCAGGCAGATGCGGGAAAATGACCGGCTTGTCGTTCGCCTGGAAGGGCATCTGCCGGGCGGCGGCAGTTCGGCGGTGAATCTGGGGATGACCGAAAAGGCCATGCAGCTCCTCAAGGCGCGCCTGGTCGAGTTGCGCATTGCGCCGCGCCGCATCCTGATGTCGCCGTTCGGGGAAGAGATTAGCCCGTCGTCAAACCCGGAGTCGGGGTGGATCGAGCTGCATCTGGTAAATCCGAACCGCTCGGCTCGGCGGGATTGACGGCAAGCGGCTCCCGCGCCGCTGGCGGCAGCTGCGCCGCGGCCGTGATGGCCGCGTGGGCGGCGGCGGCCACGGTCCGGCGGTCTTCCCCGTTCAGCCCCTGGGCCGGCGTGGCGACCAGCCGGGCGGTCAGGCGGCGGCGGGAAAGGACGGCTTTCAGGCAATCCCCCAGGGAAAGGTCTCCGTCGTAGCGGGGCGCCAGGCTGCGGCTGCCGTCGGGTTCCCAGTAGGAAATGGCGGCAGGCACTACCGGCCTTCCGGCCGCCAGGGCCGGCTGGAGCAGGGCAGCGTGGAAATGCAGGAGGTGGGTGCCGTCGGTGGTGGTGCCTTCGGGGAATACGGCCACATGCTTGCCGGTGCCCAGGATTTCGGCGATCTCCTGGTTGATCAGCTTGGCATGGCCCCGGCTGCCGCGCTTCAGGAAGACGGTGTCGTTCATGGTCGCCAGCCAGCCGATGACCGGCCAATGACGGACCTCCTCCTTGGAGACGAAGGCACAGGGCCGGGCGGCGTTCACCACGAAGATGTCCAGCCAGGAAATGTGGTTCGCCACCAGCATGCTGCCAGGGACGAGATGGGCCAGGTCCGCGTCGAGGCGGATGCCCAGGGTGTCCAGCATGCCCCGGGACCACCGCTGCTTCAGGCGCAGGCGGCGGTCGTCGGTACAGAAGGGAAAGACCAGGATCACCGTGGCGACGCCCCGGACAAGGAGCGCCGCTACCCGGATGAGACGTATCCAGCGAAGGAAGCGGTGGGTGGTATTCAGTCTTGTTGTCCCAGGAAGTGCTTGGCGTAACGTCCTTCCACCTGCGCCATGGAGAGCAGGATAGGCAGGTCGGCGGTGTTGAAGTCGGGATCCCAGGCCGGTTCCCCGCAGACCCAGGCGCCGGCCCGCAGGTAGCCCTTGATGAGGGGCGGCATCTCGGCCGGTGCATCGCTCTGCAAGGCTTCCAGGGGCAGGGGGAGGCGGGGGAAGACCCGGTATTCCAGCGGACCCATATGGTCGCCGAGGCGATTATACAGGCTGGCCGCCATGTGGCCGCCGTCGGCCATGCTGACCGAGGCGCAGCCCATCAGGTAGTCGTAGCCGTTGTCCTTCATGTACTTGGCGAGGCCGGACCAGAGCAGGGCGATGGTGGCGCCGGTACGGTAGTCGGGATGGACGCAGGAGCGGCCGATTTCCACCAGGCGGGGGCGCAGGTGCTGGAGCCGGGTGAGGTCGAATTCGTTCTCGGAGTAGTAGCCGATGCGCCGGGCATTGGCCGGGGAGAGGATGCGGTAGGTGCCGATCACCTCGCCGGTGTCGTCGTTGCGGACCACCAGGTGGTCGCACCAGGGATCGTAGATGTCGTGGTCGATGCCGGGCGTGCGGGTGGGCAGCTTGGCGCCCAGTTCGCCGGCGAACACCCGATAGCGCAGGCGCTGGGCTTCGATGATTTCGTCGGGGTTGCGGGCCAGGCCCACGGAGAGATTGGGGCGCGCCGCCCGGGCGCGGGTTTCCAGCTGGCGATGGAGCTGTTTCATGGTTTCGTTCCCTTGTCGTTGTGTGGGAACGAATTTACGCAGCCCTCGTTACATCCTTGTTGCG
>JBLNBI010000106.1:0-2833 GCA_050259815.1 Actinomycetota bacterium
GTGCCGTCCACATGGACCGCCGCCGGGATGCAGGCGGCCCGTACCGAATCCACCTCGTACACGAAGAGCATGAAGGGCGCCTTGCCGCCGTTGGCCTTGCCATTGACGAACCACTCGCCCACCACTTCCTCGGGCACCACCGGGGCCACCGGGCGGAAGTCCTCCCGGTCCTTGAGTTCGTTCAGCCGGGCCTGCATGGCCGGGTCGATGGGGGAGGCCAGGATGGAGCGGGCGCCCAGGGCGCGGGGGCCGAATTCCATGCGGTCCTGGAACCAGCCGACGATGCGGTCCCGGGCCAGCAGCTCGGCGGTTTCCTCGGCCACGTCGTCCAGGCGCCGGAAGGGAAGCTTGGCCCAGGCCAGGGCCTGTTCGATTTCCATGTCGGAATAGGCGGGGCCCAGGTAGGCGTGGTCCATGGTCCACCAGCGGGGTCCACCCCGTTCCCGGTAATCCACCCACAGGGCGGCCCCCAGGGCGGTGCCGGCATCCCCGGCGGCGGGCTGCACCCAGACTTCCTCGAAGAGGCCGCTGTCCCGCAGCCGGGCGTTCATGACGCAGTTCAGGGCCACGCCGCCGGCCATGCACAGCTTCTTCTCGCCGCTCTTGTCCCGCAGCCAGGCGGCGAGATGGAGGACGGTTTCCTCCAGGGCTTTCTGGAGGGAGGCCGTGATGTCGTAATGGCGCTCCTCGAAGGGTTCGCCCCGCCGCCTGGGCGGGCCGAAGCGTTCCTCCAGCTGGGCCGGCAGGAGCCGGTAGCCGCCCTCGTGGTCCCAGGGCATGATGTCCCGGAAATAGTCCAGGTGCCGGGGCTTGCCGTAGGAGGCGAGCGCCATCACCTTGTACTCGTCGCAGGAATGGAGGAAGCCCAGGTAGCGGGTGACTTCCTCGTACAGCAGCCCCAGGGAATCCGGGAAATCCACCTGCCGGAAGCGCTCGAACTGGCCGTTGCGCCATGCGCCCAGGGTGGTGGTCGCCCGCTCGCCCCGGCCGTCCAGGGTCATCACCGCCGCCTCGTCGAAGGGGGCCGCCAGGAAGGCGCTGGCCTCGTGGGCCAGGTGGTGCTCCACCGGATGCCAGCGGAAGGATTCCAGGGTGGCATCGGCGAAGCGGGCCTGGAGATGGTGGGGGGCGCCGCCGATCAACTGGCGGGGGGCGTTCACCAGGTAGGAATAGAAAAGCGGGTCCCAGGGGGCGTGCCAGTCGCCCTCGACCTTGGCGGCGGAGGGTTCCACCGGCAGGGTGATGCGCTCCCCTTCCGGGCGGCCCGGCAGCAGGGACGGATCGTAGGAATAGGCCACGTGGTCCACGTCCCGCAGCTGGATGCCGGCCTCGGCCAGGCAGTAGTCGATGGCGTGGTAGGGCAACTCCCAGGCCGAGAAGGGAACGGGGCGCTTGCCGTGCTTGATGCGGTTGAAGCGCTCCTCCTCGGCAGCGGCGAGGACGACCCCATCCTGCACCAGGCAGGCGGCGCTGTCGTGGTAGGCGGCGTTGATTCCAAGGGTGTACATAGGCATCTCCGGGCTAGGTCGCGAGCCGGACCGGAACCGAACGCTCGGCGCCCTGTTCCAGCAGTTCCCTCGCCGCCTGGGCCACCCGCTCGGGGTCCAGGAGGCGCAGGCAGTCGTGGTGGCCCTGGGGGCAGACGCTCCGGTAGCAGAAGCGGCAGGGCACGTCGTGGTACAGCACCCGGCTCGGCACTTGCCAGGGGCCGTGCTGGGGATTGGTGAGGGCGTAGAGGTCCACCACCGGGGTGCCGAGGGCGGCGGCCAGGTGAACCGGGCCGGTGTTGTTGGCAATGAGGAGCGCCGCCGGAGCCAGCACCGCGCCCAGTTCCCCCAGGCTCAGTTGCCCTGCCAGGGAGACCGCCGGGCTGCGGGTACGGGCGGCGATGGCGTCGATCAGCCCGACGTCCCCTGTGTCCCCGGTGAATACGATCTGGTGTCGGGCGCCTTCGGCCAACTGGTCGGCGACGGCGGCGAAGTGCTCCGGCGGGTAGCGCCGGGAGGGGGCGCTGGCACCGGGGTGCATCACGATCCATTGCCGTTCCGGGTCGATTCCCGCCCGGCGCAGCTTAGTGACGGCCCGGGCGGCGTCCTCCGGGCAGATGCGGAAGGAGAGGTGCTCGTCCTCGGTGACGCAGCCCACGGTGCCCACCAGGTCGAGCTGGCGCCGCACCTCGTGGCGGATCTGCTCGTGGGGCTCCGGGTCGGGCACCCAGTCGGACAGGAGGTGGTAGGGATTCTCCCGGCAGTGGGCCAGGCGCAGGGGGATGCCCGCCAGCCAGCACAGGAGGGCGGCAGGCAGGGGGTTCTGGCTATAGACCGTGAAGATGACCGCGGCGTCGAATTGCCGGGCCATCAGGGCGCCGGCCAGGTCCACCACGTCCTCGGGGGCGGAGGGAGCGCCGGGGAGCCAGGGCGGGCTGGCGGTAATGACATCGTCGATTTCCGGCACGTGGGGCGCCGCCGCCGCCCCGGACTCGGAGGTGAGCAGGGTGATGTGGCGTCCCTTGCTGCGCAGGGCACGGATGGCCGGGGTGGTCATCAGCACGTCGCCCAGGTTGTCCAGGCGCACCGCCAGGATGCGCCGGGCGTTGTCCCAGGCGGAGGTGGATTTCAGGCTGTCCATGCCGGGGCCTCCGCCTGGGCGGGATGGCCGACGATCAGGCCGGCCGCCTCGGCCAGGCTGGCGGCGACGAAGTGGGGTTGGCGCTCCGGCCCCATCTCCCATTCCGTTTCCGATCCCACGTCCAGGAGCACGGTGCGGCAACCGGCCCGGCGGCCGGCTTCCACGTCGTCCAGGATGTCGCCGATCAGCCAGGAGCGGCCGAGGT
>JBLNBI010000107.1:0-2871 GCA_050259815.1 Actinomycetota bacterium
GGCCGTCCCAAGATGGTGCTGATCGGCGACATCGTCGGCTATGACGAGGCTGCGGTCATGGCTGCCGCCTCCGAAGTGGTGCGCATGTGCAACGTCCGCGCCGCCGAGGGCTTCATCGCCGTCACTCCTGAAACCCGCAAGAAATTCTGGCTGGACCGTTCCCGTACCGCCGCCATCTCCCGGCACACCAACGCCTTCAAGGTGAACGAGGACGTGGTGATTCCCCTGCCCCGCATGGGGGAATACTGCGACGGCATCGAGCGCATCAACATCGAGCTGTCCATCAGGAACAAGCTCGACCTGTGCGACACCCTGGCCGAGTTCCTGGCCGGCGAGCTGCCATTGCATTCCGGCGACGTGGCCCTGGACAAGGACGTCCTCATCGGCGACCGCCGCCAGGCCGCCCTCGACCACGTGGCGGGTGTCCGCGCCCGCTGGCAGTGGCTCCTGGACAGCCTGGACCTGCCGCTCCCCGAAGCCGAAGCCCGTTTCGCTGAGCTGGGCGTGGTCGCAGGCGAGCTGACCAACCGAGCCGCCGAGCCCCGCCTCTTCCACCGCCTCCAGGACTACTCCGTCCGGGTGTCCTGGAAGCAGGAGCTGAGGGGCCCGCTCGAGACCATTTTCGATGGCGTCGTCTACCGCCCCGTCCTGGAGCGCCTCGAAGCCCTGCACAAGGAAGTGCTGCGCGGCCGCGTGTTCGTGGCGCTGCACATGCACGCCGGCGACGGCAACGTGCACACCAACATCCCGGTGAACTCCGACAACTACGCCATGCTGCAGACGGCCAACCGGGCCGTGGAGCGCATCATGCACCTGGCCCGGTCCCTGGACGGCGTCATCTCCGGCGAACACGGCATCGGCATCACCAAGCTGGAATTCCTGTCGGAAGACGAGATCGCCCCCTTCCGGGCCTACAAGCAGAAGGTGGATCCGGAGGGCCGCTTCAACAAGGGCAAGCTCATGCCCGGCGGCGACCTCACCAACGCCTACACGCCCTCCTTCAGCCTCCTGGGCACCGAATCCCTGATCATGGAGCAGTCCGAAATCGGGCGCATTTCCAACATGATCAAGGACTGCCTGCGTTGCGGTAAATGCAAGCCGGTGTGCTCCACCCACGTTCCCCAGGCCAACCTGCTCTATTCGCCCCGCAACAAGATCCTGGGCACCTCGCTCCTCATCGAGGCCTTCCTCTACGAGGAGCAGACCCGGCGCGGCATTTCGCTCCAGCACTTCGACGAGTTCAACGACATCGGCGACCACTGCACGGTCTGCCACCGCTGCGTGAAGCCCTGCCCGGTGGATATCGACTTCGGGGACGTCAGCGTGGCCATGCGCAACTTCCTCCGGGAGCAGGGCAAGAAGCGCGTCATGCCCGGGACGGCGGTCTCCATGGCTTTCCTGTCCCTGAAGGATCCGGCCACCATCAAGCTGATGCGGGCCGGCATGATGGAGTTCGGCTTCAAGGCCCAGCGCCTGGCCTACAAGGTGGCCAAGACCATGGGCATCGTGAAGGGCACCCGGGCCCATCCGCCGGCAAGCGTCGGCCAGCCCTCGGTCAAGACCCAGGTCATCCACTTCATGAACCGGCCCATGCCGGGCAACCTGCCCAAGCGCACCTCACGGGGCCTGCTGGACATCGAGGACGATACCGTCATCCCAGTCATCCGCAACCCCAAGAAGACCACCGAGGACTCGGATGCCGTCTTCTACTTCCCGGGCTGCGGTTCCGAGCGGCTGTTCTCCCAGGTGGGCCTGGCGACGCAAGCCATGCTTTACGAAATCGGCGCCACCACCGTGCTGCCGCCGGGGTATCTGTGCTGCGGCTATCCCCAGACCGCGGCCGGGGAGAACGACAAGGGCCAGAAGATCACCACCGACAACCGGGTGCTGTTCCACCGGGTGGCCAACACCCTGAACTACCTGGATATCAAGACGGTGATCGTCTCCTGCGGCACCTGCATGGACCAGCTCCAGAAGTACGAATTCGAGCGCATCTTCCCGGGCTGCCGCCTCCTGGACATCCACGAGTACCTGCTGGAGAAGGGTGTGAAGCTGGAAGGCGTGAACGGGGTCCGTTACATGTACCACGACCCCTGCCACACTCCCATGAAGACCTACGCCCCACTCCAGGTGGCGAACGAGCTCATGGGCCAGAAGGTGCCCCTGTCCGACCGCTGCTGCGGCGATTCGGGCTCCTTCGCCTACTCCCGGCCGGATATCGCCACCCAGGTGAAATTCCGCAAGCAGCAGGAGATTGAGAAGGGTGTCGACCAACTGCGGGCCGACGGCTTCAAGGGGGATGTGAAGATTCTCACCTCCTGCCCGGCCTGCCTCCAGGGCCTTTCCCGTTATGAGGACGATGCCGGCGGCACCCAGGCCGACTACATCGTGGTGGAGATGGCCAAGAAGCTGATGGGCGAGAACTGGATGTCCGACTACGTCGCCAAGGCTAACAGCGGCGGCATAGAGCGGGTTCTGCTGTAAGAAGGGGGCGGCAACGCCCCTTTTTTTCGACGGTCGCGAAGGAGCAAGGAATGGCTGCATGCGAATTGTGCGATACCCCCGGAGGAACGGTGCTCTGGCAATCCCGCCACTGCCGGGTGGTGCGGGTGGCGGACCCCCATTACCCGGGCTTCTGCCGGGTCATCTGGCAGGACCACGTGCGGGAAATGACCGATCTTTCCCCGGAACTGCGTCAGTACCTGATGGGGGTCGTGTTCGGCGTGGAGGCGGTGGTCCGGGAGCTTTTCCAGCCCGACAAGGTGAATCTGGCCGCCCTCGGCAATGTCGTCCCCCACGTTCACTGGCACGTCATTGACAAGGTGAATCTGGCCGCCCTCGGCAATGTCGTCCCCCACGTTCACTGGCACG